>NZ_NISU01000001.1:857458-1158149 GCF_002335805.1 Bacillus sp. FJAT-45350
ACATTTGACCAAGCGGCAGTTCTAGTAATTGGACAAAATGTCGGGACAACAGTAAAAGCGGCGATTGCTTCTATAGGAAGCTCAGTACCTGCTAAGCGAACAGCAGTAGCTCATATATTATTTAATTTGCTTACTGGTTTAGTAGCATTTATTGCACTACCGTTACTCGTGATGTTAGTGTTCCGTATCAGTGATTGGATGAGTATTACGGATTTATCTGTGTCTTTAGCGATTTTCCATACTGTCTTCAATGTGATCGGTATTTTATTGATTGTCCCTTTTATTGGCTTATTCTCAAAAATGGTCATGAAGATAATACCAGATAAAGGAGATTCATTAACTAAGCATTTGGACCCGAGTGTTGCTACTGTTACACCAGTCGCTATTGAAGCATCTCGTCGAACATTGAAAAAGGTAACGAATGTTGTTGTGTCAGCGATGATAGATTTACTAAAAGAAAAAAAGATGACAGCTACAGTTCAAAAGAAATTAGATTCTGCTGAAGCGGCTTTAGTAGAAACTAGACAATTCCTAAGTACAATCACTACTGATTTTGCATCTAGCACATCAAGACAGGATTATAAAAACCACGTTGCGGCAATCCATGCTATCGATCACCTAGATAGACTAATTAAGGCAACAAAAGAAACGGATTTCCTTGTTTCATTAGAGACGGACGAGAATTTAACGGGAATTAGTTCGAGAATGAAAGTGGTTTTAGCAGATGTAACGATGAAGCTGAAGGACATAGATATTGAAGAGCTTGTGCAAATTGTGGAAGAAAACTCAGCATCAATAGCTGAAGCTAGAAAGAAAGACCGTAAGAGATTATTGAAAAAGCCGGCAAAGAATCAAGTCGATGTTGATACAGCGATACAAAAAGTTCATACATTACATTGGATTGACCGTTTAGCTTATCATTTGTGGCGAGCAATCTTTCACTTACAACCATATGATGAAAAGGCAGAGTCAGATGTAGAAACAATTATACAAGACGAGACTAATCAAGAAAAAGCTAAGCAAACTGATTCATATTAATGAGAGGTTCAGGCGGTAAGAGTCATATGTCGTTTGACTTGGTCCGCACAGACCCTTCTTACAGATGCACAAAAAAATAAGAATTTGAGATTTTTACATTTTTTTTGATTTTCTAGTTATAGCCAGAGAAGTTTGTCCGTTCAAGACTGGTGTGACAACATTCAGTAAAAGAATTAATTTACGATGATTTTATAGAATTGGCTCTAAAACGAAGCGGAATTGCCTATGGAGCATGATCGAACCTCTAATCTATGTTAGTATAGACCCTAGCATATTTGAAAGGGGTTTTTCTTTTGTTTAAAAAAGTAATAATGACAATAACAGCTTCTGCTTTAGTAGTAGGCCTAGCAGCATGTGGTGGGGATGAGCAAGGTTCTGAGGCTACTGAAGGAACAGAGCTTGAAACTGAGGAAGTTGTAGAGGTTAGTGGAGAAGCAAATACAGACGCATTACCTGAGGTTATTGCGACTGTAAATGGTGAAGAGATTATGAAAACTAATTTCGAACAGCAACTAGAAGCGACAAAAATGCAGTATCAGATGCAAGGGTATGATTTTGAAGAAGCTGAAGACGGTGCTGAAATGCTAGGGATGATTCAACAACAAGTAGTAGATAACCTAATTACACAAACAGTATTACTACAAATGGTTAATGATAAAGGCTTTGAAGCAGAAGAGTCCGAAGTAGATGCTGAGCTAGAGCAAATTATGGCACAAGCTCAAATTGGGACGAAAGAAGAGTTAGAAATGGCACTTGAGCAAGACCAATTAACATTAGCAGAATTCCGTGAGCAATTAGCAGCACAAGTAAAGGTTGATAAATACTTTGCTACAATCTCGAGCGAAATTACTGTAACAGAAGAAGAAATTGAAGAAAATTATAATGCGATGAAAGAAATGTACGAAGGTGAAGAAGAAGTTCCAGAATTTGATGAATTACGTGCACAAATAGAAGATTCGTTAATTAACGAAAGAGCAAACCAAGAAATCTCACAGCTTCTTGAAGAAATTAAAGCTGAAAGTGATATCGAAATTTTAATTTAAGCTAACATGAGGTAGTGCTAAAGATATAGCCTACCTCTTTTTTTAGGTATAAAGTGATAATTTTATACTTTAAATGGTTATATAAGTAATATAATGGATAAAGGATGAAATAAAAAGTATCATAAAGAAGATTTTAGTTGTAGGTAGTGGACTAAATCATTAAACTAATAGGTAACAAGTAGTATCTATACAGATTGCATTTAATTTACATATAAATAGAAATGTAATTAGGATTAGTAATTTGAAAGGTAGTTACACTATTAGTTACTTGATGAATGGGGGAGCAACGATGTACGAAGATGATAAGTCAAAAATTCTACTAGAGAGTGGAACAAATGAATTAGAAATAGTCATGTTTAAAGTAGGGAGTGGCACGTTTGGTATTAATGTATTAAAGGTGAGGGAGATTATAAATCCATTGCCAATAACGGAAACTCCAAATGGACATCCTCATGTAGAAGGTGTAATCCGCTTAAGACAGGAAGTTATTCCAGTCGTTGATTTAGCGAAAGTGTTAAACTTTCCTCCATCAGAAATTCAAGGTCAAGATAAATTTATTATTTCGGAGTTAAATAAAATAAAAGTTGCTTTCCATGTTCATAGTGTTTCGAGAATTCACCGCATTTCATGGGAACAAATTGAAAAGCCTAGTGAATTATCTTCTGGTGAGCAAGCTCAAACGATCGGTATTGTTAAAATGGAAGACGAAATGTCTCTATTATTAGACTTCGAAAAAATTGTTGTTGATATTAGTCCTGAGTCTGGAGTGAATGTTGAGAGTCTTAAAGTATTAGGACCACGCGAACGTTCGACAAAGAATATTATTGCGGCTGAGGATTCTGCTATTTTAAGAAAACTGTTAAATGACACACTTACTGAAGCAGGTTTTGATAATGTGCGTTTCTTTGAGAATGGAAAAGAAGCATGGGATTATTTAGATACTATCGGCAATGATAGTAGCAAAGAAGCAACAAAAGAAGTAAATTTAATTATTACAGACTTAGAAATGCCAAAGATGGATGGACATCATTTAACTAGAAAAATTAAAGACCACCCGAAATTAACAAATATTCCAGTTGTCATTTTCTCTTCATTAATTACTGATGATTTATACCATAAAGGTGAGCGAGTTGGAGCTAGTGCACAAATAAGTAAGCCAGAAATTGTACAACTTGTCCAAGTAATAGATGATTTAGCTCTATAAGACAGTAAAGAAGGGTACCATTGCGATGGTATGCTTCTTTTTTTTAGAATAGACGAACTACAATAAATGTACAATGTACCACAATATATCTCAATGCATAGACTTCAGTATCACTAGGCATTGGAGGAGATTGTTATGGCAAAAAAAGTAGTTCGTGCACCTATCGTAGAAAACAGAAACCGTTTTAATATGAAACATGTAACGTCTGACACTTGTAGTAAGTGTTCAACACAGTGCAGTAGAGGAATTGCTTACATTGAAAAAATGAGTAAACCCGGTGCTGTCGGTTATGGTGTCCCATGTATACTGACAAAAGGGAAGGCATATAAATAATATAAGAGAATTACAAAAGGGGCTCAGAAGCCCTTTTGTAATTTATGAACATTTCCTTTGAGGAGGAAACGAGATGAAACGAGATCATCTAATTAAGCCTTTTCTCAATGAGGATTACCCTGTCATTGATTATGGCAATGGTGTTTTCCTATATGATAAAGAAGGAAAAGAATATTTGGACGGTTCGTCAGGTGCTGTAACTGCAAATATTGGTCACAATGTAACAGAGATTAGAGATGTCATGCACGAACAGGCAAAAAAGATTTCCTTTGTATATCGTTCTCAGTTTACGAGTGAGCCAGCAGAGGAATTAGCAAAAAAGATAAGTGAACTAACACCTAGTAATCAATTGAATTGGTCTTTTTTTGTCAATAGTGGTTCTGAAGCTACTGAAACCGCGATAAAAATTGCAGTTCAATATTGGCAAGAAAAAGGCAAACCTCAGAAATACAAAGTGTTATCTCGATGGATGAGTTATCATGGTATTACACTTGGGGCATTATCTATTTCAGGACATCTAGCACGAAGAGAACGCTTCAACCCATTACTTGACCCACTTCCGATTTTATCCCCACCTTATTGTTATCGTTGTTCATACGATAAAACATTTCCAGACTGCCAATTATTTTGTGCGAATCAATTAGAAACAGCTATTTTAGAACATGGACCAAATACGGTCGCTGCTTTTATTGCCGAGCCTATTATAGGTGCTGCAGGAGCTGCTATCGTACCACCTGAAGGCTATTATGAAAAAATTAAAGAGATCTGTGATCGCTATAGCATCTTATTTATTGCTGATGAGGTAATGACAGGATTTGGTCGAACTGGTCAAATGTTTGGAATTGAACATTGGGATGTATCACCAGATATGCTAGTCGTCGGTAAAGGGCTCAGTGGAGGGTATACACCGATTGCAGCGACGATTGTCAGTGACGCTCTTATAGAACCAATCAAACAAGGATCAGGTCTTATTATGAGTGGACATACATTTAGCGCAAATCCACAATCCTGTGCGACAGCTTTAGCTGTAATTGACTATCTACAAAAGCATCAAATCGTTCAAGGAGTTTTAGGTAAAGGTAACTATTTGCTAGGAAAGTTAAAAGAGGTAGAAAAGCGTTTTTCATTTATATGTGATACTCGTGGAAAAGGACTTTTACTAGGTATTGAGTTTGAAACTGAGAAGCATGATCCGTCCTTTACTAAAAAAATGATAGAAAAAACAATGGTAGAAGGTTTACTCGTTTATCCAGCAAGTGCTGGTAAACTTGGTCTTAATGGTCATGCAATCATTATTGCTCCTCCACTTACGATTACATTAGAAGAAATTGATGAACTGGTCAATCGTTTTACAAATGCATGTTTGAAGCTAGAAGGAGAGATTACTAGTTAGAGGTTAACATATTTCTATATAATGAAAACTTTTAAAAAAGGGGATGAGGGAATGATATCCAAACTTGTCTCTATTGATAAAGCTTTAGATGCTATTTATGATGGATGTTCGTTGATGTACGGTGGATTTGGTGGTATAGGGAATCCACCTACTTTAATAAAGGGAATTCTAGAACGAAATATTTCTAATTTAACGTTAATTGGTAATGATGCTGGGTTTCCTGATATTGGGATAGGGCCAGTTATTGTGGAGAAAAGAGGGAAAAAGCTTATTACATCCCATATTGGATCTAATCCTATTGCAGGAAAGTTAATGAATGCCGGAGAGCTTGAAGTAGAATTTTCTCCTCAAGGTACATTAGTCGAAAGAATTCGTGCGGGAGGAATTGGCCTTGGTGGCGTGTTTGTTGATATTGGAGAAGGAACAATCGTTGAAAAGGATAAAGAGAAAATTGAGCTGAACGGTAAAACATACTTTGTTGAACCTGCGTTAACTGCGAATGTCTCGATTGTATATGCAAAAAAAGCAGATCCATTTGGAAATCTTGTTTACGATAAAAGTGCTCGAAATACAAATCCAATAGTTGCTATGGCTGGTGATATTACAATTGCTGAAGTAGATGAGTTTGTAGAGTTAGGGGAATTAAATCCAGAGGAAATTGTAACGCCAGGTATTTTCGTAGATATGATCGTCATCTCTAAAGGGGTGAACTGGAAATGGGTATGGGAGAAAATGTGAGAGAGCGAATAGCGAAACGAGCGGCAGAGGAGCTTGAAGATGGAATGGTTGTCAATCTAGGAATAGGCATTCCTACATTAGTCGCTGAATGCGTTGGTAAAAAGAATATCTTTTTCCATGCTGAAAACGGGATATTAGGTACGAGTGTAAGACCGAACAAAGGGGAGGAAGACCCTAATCTTTGTAATGCTGGAGGTTATCCAATCAGTCTAGTAAAGGGAGCTTCCTATTTTGATAGTGGGATTGCCTTTGGGATGATTCGCCGCGGTTATTTAGATATGACAATTTTAGGAGGGTTAGAAGTTAGTGTAAGTGGTGATTTGGCGAATTGGATTGTACCAAATAAACGAGTACCTGGTATGGGTGGAGCGATGGAGCTTGCCTCCAAATCAAAAAAAGTTGTTGTTCTAATGAACCACTTAAATCGAGACGGAAACTCTAAAATTGTTGAAGCTTGTACATTCCCATTAACTGCAAAGAAATGTGTCGATCTCATTATCACAGACATGGGTGTATTTAAAGTGACAGAAAAAGGTCTTCGATTATGTGAAGTGATGGCGCCGTATACAGTTGAAGAAGTGATTAAGTTAACAAATGCCCCACTTCATTTAGCAGACGAAGTGAGGACGATTCAATAAGAATTAATAAATTGAAAGTGGATGAAAGATTACTCGATGAAGGCAATAGCTCCGCGCACTACACGTTAAAACAACAAGAAAACCACTTGTTATTAAACTCATATTACAGTAGCGGCTCCGGACATTGCTTCTAAGAATGACCGACGGTGTCGGTTTTCTTATCGAATGAGGGAGAGGCGATTGGAATGAACAATTACCAAAACCAAATTCATAATTGGATAATGAAGAATCGAGATCAAGGAACTAAGTTACTACAGCAATTAGTTCAAGTAGATAGTACGCAAGGGAATGAGTGGCAGGCACAACAAATTGTCGTTGAAAAACTTAATGAATTAGGTTTAGTCATTGATATTTGGGACCCAAATTGGGAGGAGCTAAAAGCACATAATTATTTTTATTCTCCACGTAAACAATTTCATGGAAGCCCTAATGTTGTCGCAATTCTACAAGGGAAAGACGAAGGTCGCTCAATCATATTAAATGGCCATATTGATGTCGTACCCGAGGGAGATGTAAGTCAATGGGACGATAACCCCTTTAGTGGAACGATTAAAGATGGAAAGCTATACGGGCGTGGGGCTACTGATATGAAAGGTGGTAATGTTTCACTATTAGTAGCTATCTCCGCATTAAAAGAACTGAAAATTCCTTTGAAAGGTGATGTTATTTTTCAAAGTGTGATCGAAGAGGAAAGTGGTGGTTCTGGGACGTTAGCTGCCATTTTAAAAGGCTATAAAGCAGATGCGGCTCTAATCCCTGAACCGACAAACATGAAGATCTTCCCTCGTCAACAAGGATCGATGTGGTTTAAGCTCGGGATTAAAGGGAAAGGTGCACACGGTGGAACACGGTATGAAGGTGTAAGTGCAATTGAAAAGAGCATGGCAGTGATTGAACACGTTAGGGAACTTGAAATTAAAAGAAACGCACGAATAAAGGACCCTTTATTCGACAATTGCCCAATACCGATTCCAATAAATATTGGCAAAATAGAAGGTGGGAAGTGGCCTTCTTCTGTTGCAGATTTTGTAACGTTAGAAGGAAGAATTGGGGTTGCTCCTGATGAAGATATGGAGAATGCGAAACAAGAGTTAGCAGAATGGCTACAATCATTAGAAAAGAAAGACCAATGGTTTAAAGAAAATCCTGTTGAGCTTGAATGGTTCGGTGCACGGTGGGTTCCTGGGATGGTAGATGAGGATCACCCGCTCGTAAAAATAGTAGAGAATCAACATAAAAATGTTGTAAAAAAAGATGCGATTATTGAAGCCTCACCATGGGGAACAGATGGTGGGATGCTTGAAAAGGTAGGCAAGGTTCCAACGATTATTTACGGTCCAGGCGTTACTGAAGTAGCGCATCATACGAATGAATACATTGAACTTGATAAAATTTTTGAAGTAGCTGAAGTAATTGCTTTGACGTTAATTGATTGGTGTGGCGTCCTAGATGATGATGAGGAGGGGTAATGGATGCACACGTTGTGCGCTTGCTATGAGAAAATCACTCATAGCGCTTTTAAAAAGAGGCAACGGCTTCGCACATTACTGAAAGTCCGCTAAAAAAGTGAAAATCATACTTTTCAGCGACCTCAATGATGAGGAGGAGAGACATGAGTAGAAGGAAGTGGATCAACCTAAAAACATCAATCCCAGGTCCAGTCGCACAAACCCTTATTAAAAAAAGAGAAACTCATATCCCAAAAGGCCCTTTTAACACGTCGAAAACTTTTATTAAGGATGGAAAAGGAGCAATTATTACTGATGTAGATGGTAACCGGCTGATAGACTTTGCTGGTGCCATCGGTTCATTAAATGTCGGTCACTGTCCTCCAGAGTTAGTCGCCAAGGTCAAAGAGCAAATGGATCAGTATATTCATCCATGCTTTCATGTGATGATGTATGAACCATATATACAGCTTGCAGAAAAATTAAATGCTCTAACGCCAGGAGAGTTTGCAAAGAAGACTTTCTTTTTAAATAGTGGTGCTGAGGCGGTTGAAAATGCAATAAAGATAGCACGAAAGTATACAAAAAGGAGAGCGGTTTTATCATTTGAACGTGGATTTCACGGCAGGACCTATATGGCGATGTCATTAACGAGCAAAGTTAAGCCATACAAGGATGGGTTTGGTCCATTTGTTCCTGATACGTATAAGCTACCATATCCTTATTATTACCGTTCTCAAAAGGGAATGAGTCAGTATGATGTCGATATTTCATTATTAAATAGAATAGAAGATTTCTTTTTAAATGAAGTACCAGCTGATGATGTTGCAGCAATCATTATCGAGCCCGTACAAGGGGAAGGGGGCTTTTTAACACCGTCTGATTTTTTTATACAGCAGATAAAAGTGATCTGTGAAAAGCACAAAATTTTATTTATAGCTGATGAAATTCAAACAGGGTTTGCTCGAACTGGAAAATTATTTGCTATTGAGCATTCTGGTGTTTTTCCAGATTTAATAACAATGTCAAAATCACTAGGAGCTGGAATTCCTATTAGCGCAGTAACGGGTAGGGCAGATGTGATGGATGCATGTGAAAGCGGGGAAATAGGTGGGACCTATGGTGGAAGTCCACTTGGATGTGTAGCAGCATTACAAGTGATTGAAATAATAGAAAAACAGAATCTAGAAAAACGAGCAAAGGAAATAAGCACTATTTTTCAAAAACATTTTAAACAATTACAAAAGAATGTAAAACAAATTGGAGATGTACGCTCGATAGGTGCAATGTGTGCCATAGAATTGGTCAAGGACGAAAAAACGAAAGAACCTGATAAACTCTTAACTGGAAGAATCATTCAAGAGACTAATAGTAGGGGAGTTGTCATATTAGGAGCTGGGCTGTATGGGAATGTGATTCGACTATTATGTCCACTTGTGATAACAGATGAGCAACTAAAAGAAGGACTTGAAGTATTGTCTGAAGTGATAATAGAAGAAACTTCGAGGTAAGCGAAACTTGTTAGGGAGTTGATGCCCTCTGAAAAATATAATTCAGTACGATATGAATAATAATCGTATTGTAGCTTTTATAACGAAAATGGAAGCTAAGACAATTCGACAGCTTGAAAAGAAACAACAAAAGCATAAGACAACGAAAACAATTGTCTATTTTAAAGGAGAGAAATGTAAGCCTTTTATTGACAATGGATTTAAAAAAGAAGGTCAGATTTCGGGTTACTATAATGGTGTAAAAGCATCGATGTTAGCGAAGTATTATGATAACAATAGAAGTATCACACATTCAGATGAATCGAACCTTCAAACAGTATTAGAAAAGAAAATAAGTAAATCCCCAATTGATATTCCAAAAGAGTACACGATCGAATCACTTAAACTAGATGACGTAAGTAGTTTAGTAAGTCTGTATAAAAAAGTATTTGAACGTTATCCCTCAAATATATTTGATGAGAGTTATCTTCAGGAATCAATAAATGATGATTACTTTTTTATCGTTGCGAAATATGAAGGGGAAATTGTCAGTGCAGCTTCAGCATTAATCAATCCATTCAAAAGTGCGGAAATAACAGATTGTGCAACAGATCCTACACATCGAGGAAAACAACTTTTAACAGCAATCATTAATGAGCTAGAAAAAACGCTACGTCAGAAGGGAATCTATCATTCTTATTCTCTCACGAGGGCATTATCAATTGGTATGAACATGACTATTAAACGAATGGGTTACACGTATGAAGGAACGTTAATTAATAACTGTGAAATTAGTACAGGGTATGAAGATATGAATATCTGGACGAAACATCATAAATAAGAGATGTCAATTAGGAGGGTGTCCTAAAAGGTCGTTTGTGGCCTTTTAGGACACCCTCGACCAATGTGCGAAGTGACGATTGTTCTTCATTGAGCTTTCTACGAGTTGTCTCGACGGATATTCATCTCAATACTTCTTGTAGAGTCTTATTAGAATAAATTAATGTAATGGATACAATTATCTTTTAACTACCGTTAACTAATGGCATACTTATAAAGATAAAATAATTGTAGAATTATAGAGGAAAGCAAGTTATCTAGGGGGGACCCCTTTATGTTAAAAATTAGCCAATGTGAAAATAACACAAATGATATTATAGATAAATTCAAGAATATAGTAAAAGAGTTCGCTACGAATGAGGTATCTATTAAATCTCAACTACAAGGGAATATAGAAGCTCTCGAGAACCAAATAAGAGAGTTAATCAATAATTATCAACACTTACAAATTGCGATTGACCATTCAATTATTATTGCTACAACAGATTTACAAGGTAGAATCACGTTTGTTAATGATAAGTTTTGTGAAATATCGAAGTTTTCAAGAGAAGAATTAATTGGAAAAAATCATCGCATTTTAAATTCAGGATACCATGAGCCAGGCTTTTTTGATGAAATGTGGAGAACGATCGTGAATGGGGAGATTTGGTCAGCTGAAGTAAAAAATAAAGCAAAAGATGGTAGCTATTACTGGGTAAAGTCGACAGTAATCCCATTCAATGACGTTGATGGTAAGCCATTTATGTTTTTTTCAATTAGAACAGATATTACAGAGGGCAAGCTACTAGAAAGTAAACTACGTAAAGCAGTTCAAAATGACTTCAAACGCACAGTTCGTTCGCTTCATAATTTAGTTTTTAAATTAAAGAAAGAGGAATCTGGTCGATATATTTATACGATGACGGAAGGAAAGCTGGCTGAGGAATTAGGTATCCAATCAGAAGTAACCTATAGGAAATCTCCAGATGAACTATTTCCACCTGAACTTGTAGAGAAGGTGGAAATCTATTATAAGCAGGCATTTCTTGGTGAGCCACAGACATATGAATTTGAATATGAGGCAAGAGACTTCATCACAATCCTATCTCCAATTATTGAGCATGGAAAAGTAGTAGAAGTTATTGGGTCTTCTAGTGAAATCACAACATTAAAGAAGTCTGAACAAATTGCTAGATTTTTAGCCTTTCACGATTCTTTAACAGGTTTACCGAATAAAGAAAGCTTGCTCAAAGACTTTGCAGAGTGGATTACAAATCATAAGCAATTCGTTATGATGATGGTTGATTTAAACAGATTTAAAGAAATAAATGACGGGTTAGGACATGCTGTCGGGGATAAGCTTCTAACGGAGGTAGCAAATAAATTAAAGAAAGAATTAAATGATGATGTATCAATCTACCGCTGGGGTGGGGATGAATTTATCATTCTAGCTCCCTATGATTGTGAAGACGATGTTACTAGCTATGTAGAAATTTTATTTACTATGTTTGAGCAAAAGTTTAAAGTTGATCATCATGAATTTTATATCACAATTAGTTTAGGTGCTTGTATTTACTCAGATATAAATCATACCGTTGAAACTTGTATTAAACATAGTGAAATTGCTATGTATGAAGCAAAGCAAAGTCAAACTGGTAATCGATATTTGCTCTTTTCTGAATCGATTCAAAAGAACATTGAGAATAAATTCTATCTAGGTACAGAACTTCGTAAAGCATTAGAGGTTAATGACCAAATCGTTGTTTATTATCAGCCAAAGGTATCTGGAGTAAATCAAAAAATTGAAGGCATGGAAGCGCTAGTTCGTTGGATTCATCCTGAAAAAGGAATGATTTCACCTGTGGATTTTATTCCACTAGCAGAGGATACAGGACTGATTCATAGGTTAGGAGAGTATGTTTTACGTCAAGCTTGTATCGATAATAAAAAGCTGTATGACAACCAAATTGAGTTAAAGGTAGCAGTGAATGTTTCATCGTTAGAATTCCAATTACCAGACTTTGTACGTGATGTCGAGACAGTATTACAAGAAACTGAATTACCAGCGTACTTACTAGAAATAGAACTTACTGAAAGCCAGTTAATGGTTGAACTCGAAAGAAGTATTTCAAAAATTAAAGAGTTACAAAAATTAGGTGTTACAGTTGCTCTCGATGACTTTGGTACTGGTTACTCATCATTAAGTTATTTAAAAAGGCTCAATATTAATAAGTTAAAAATAGACCAGTCCTTTATTCGTCACCTCGAAACAGATATTCAAGACCGTCAAATTACAACTTCGATCATTCACATGGCAAAAGCATTGAATCTAGAAGTTGTAGCAGAAGGGGTTGAGACTGAAAACATACTTAATTATTTACTAGAAAAAGGTATTGATGAAATCCAAGGCTATTATATCTCAAGACCAATTAACTTTGAGGACTTTACTGGATTTATATATAATGCATGTAAGAAAGTAAAAAACTAGGTGAAGAGGTTGGGACAAAAGCCGTTTTTGACCTTTTGTCCCAACCTCTTTTGTTTTAGGCTGTTTAAAGTTTAGAAATTAAAATAATTTTTCTTTAATAGTCTTGGACGATCCATTAATTCTTTGTATCCAATTGTATGAGGAAGCTCTTTCGTATCGATGAGAAATAGTTGGTCTTCAATCTCTGTTACAATTCTTTCTTCAATGTAATTCATTTTACAAGAGTTACATAGAATTGAAGGGATTTGGTTAATTTGTAAAGCCTTTGTTCCATCAGGTAATTCCCAGTATGCTGGTTTGTTAGTTTGAGATACATTTTTAGATTTACACCATTCACATCGCATTATGAATCCTCCTTCTTCTTTCTCTTACTTTCTTCAACGCTCCATTTTTTCTCTTTTAATTCATCTCGCTTAGAACGCTTATTTTTTAAAGTATTATGGTCAGCACTAGTTTCATATTGACGGCGTCGGTCTAATCGATTAATTCCCTCTGGAGTCAGGTGTGTTCTTTCATCAGCAAGAATTCCATGGACACCTACTGAAGGCTTTTCATTTTTACCGTACATTCGTTCGAAGTATTCATCCGCTTTTCCAGGAGTGTACCCTTTTGGCTCAGGGTAGGAAGTAATTACACCTTCAAAGTTTCTTAGGACAATTTTGTCTGGACTTTGTGAAATAACGTAATTAGGCTGTAGGGCGATTTTTCCGCCACCACCTGGAGCATCAACTACGAATGTAGGTACTGCATACCCACTTGTATGACCTCTAAGAGCTTCGATAATCTCTAATCCTTTTGATACGGGTGCACGGAAATGACCTATACCTTCTGAAAGGTCACATTGGTAAATATAATAAGGGCGGACTCGAATTTTTACTAAATCATGCATAAGCTTCTTCATAATATATGCGCTGTCATTAATTCCTGAGAGAATTACAGCTTGATTTCCTACGGGTACACCCGAGTTGACGAGCATTTCACAAGCTCTTTTTGAGTCCTCCGTAATTTCTAATGACGTATTAAAGTGAGTATTTAACCAAACAGGGTGATATTTTTTTAAAATGTTGCATAGATTTTCTGTGATGCGTTGTGGAAAAACAACAGGGGCTCTAGTGCCAATTCGAATAATTTCTACATGTGGTATGGCGCGTAAGTTTTTGAGAATATATTCTAATATTTGATCATTTATTAATAAACCATCCCCTCCTGAAATTAATACATCACGAACTTCTGGAGTGTTAGCTATATATTGAATTGCTCCGTCTAGTTGTTTCTTTGGAACACCCATTCCGATTTGGCCAGAAAATCTTCTGCGCGTGCAGTAGCGACAATACATTGAGCATTGATTTGTGACGAGAAATAATACTCGGTCAGGATAACGGTGAGTTAATCCTGGTACAGGGGAGTCGTCATCCTCTGAAAGTGGGTCCTCCATATCGTACTTTGCTTTTTCAATTTCCTTTGAGATCGGTACCGATTGCTGTCTGATGGGGCAGCGTGGGTCATCTGGATTCATTAAAGATGCATAATAAGGTGTAATGTTTAAT
Source organism: Bacillus sp. FJAT-45350 (assembly GCF_002335805.1). Taxonomy (NCBI): domain Bacteria; kingdom Bacillati; phylum Bacillota; class Bacilli; order Caryophanales; family Bacillaceae; genus Bacillus; species Bacillus sp. FJAT-45350. The sequence goes on from NZ_NISU01000001.1 coordinate 871,638, forward strand.
GGAATTGTTTTAGTAGAAATTCGTACCCCTTCTTCTTCGTCAGGTGTGATATTAATTACTTTTTTTAGGTCATCAATTGTACGAATTGTATGAGTCAACTGCCAAAGCCAATCATTCCATTGTTCTTCTGTAACATCCTTCCATAATTCAATCTCTTTCCAATGACGTTTTGGTTTATATAAATCACTCATAATAAGTGCCTCCTTATGGCTGTTTGCTTATTTAATATGCAAGAACTGTGCCAAGTGCAAAGGAGGGTAAAGTGTTGATAAATCAATAGGTAGGGGGTGTGTATTTATTTTAAAACCAACAATAATGCCAAATAATTGGCATGTCACTTTCCTTTCGCAAGCTTATATTGGAGTGTTTGTCTTGGGATGGAAAGGAGCTTGGCTGCCTGAAGGATGTTTCCATTTGTTTTAGTTAATGCCTGATTAATTAACTCTCGCTCATAGGTTGATAGTGCTTTACGGAGAGAGGGGATAGTAGCAGGTACATCTTGTTCGGTATCGTTTTTGATTTGGAGTTGCTGAGGTAAATGAATCTTCTCTATTACGTTTCCTTCGACTAAGTTCATACCACATTCAATCGCGTGCTCCAGCTCACGTATATTTCCTGGCCAATGATGATTATAAAATATTGTAGTTGCCTCTTCAGTTAATCCAGTAACATTTATTGAAAACCTCACGTTGAATTTATTGATAAAATGCTTTGTTAGTAATAGAATATCCTCTTTACGCTTTCGCAAAGGAGGAAGCGTAAAGGAGACAACATTAATTCGGTAAAATAAATCTTTCCTGAGTTGTCGTTTTTCAATACAAATTTCCGGTTCCTCATTCATAGCAGTAATCACTCGCACGTCAAATTGTTGTCCCTTAGTACTACCAATTCTCCTAATCTCGCCATCTTCCAATACCCGTAATAGCTTTGCTTGTAATTCTAATGGCATCGAGTTAATTTCATCTAAAAATAACGTCCCTCCATGAGCTATTTCAAATAGTCCTGGTCTGTCTATTGCGCCTGTGAAACTTCCTTTCGTTGTCCCAAATAAAATTCCTTCGAGTAAGCTTTCGGGAATAGCAGCGCAGTTTTGTGCGATAAAAGGAGCAGCATGTCTTGGTGAGGCGTGATGTATAGATTGAACAAGCAGCTCCTTGCCTGTTCCTGTTTCTCCGTATACAAAGATAGGAGATGAAGTTCTAGAAGCTTTAAGTGCTACTGTCTTTATTTCATTCACTTGTTTGTCTTGCGTTATAATGTCATCAATTTTAAAAGTGTTTTCTCTTTGTTTCTTATTTACTTCTTGTTTAGTTTTACTGCGAGTATTAATCTGTTGCTGCAATTCAACAACCTTTTCGGAAAGTCGTTTTATTTTAGAAATATCTTTAGAAATTTCAACTGCTCCAACTAGTTTCTTACCGACCTTAATCGGTAGAGTTGTATTAACAGTGTCAATTACTTTACCTCTTAAATTGGTATAGCTTTGTTTTTGATGATAAATGCCATTCGATGTTTCAATGACTTTAAGAAGTGTACTTGTTTGGCGAGTGAGTGAGGGGAAAATCGCCAATAAATCTTTTCCTAAGACTTCATCCACATCAACACCATCTAGTTTAGCTGCTATTTGATTGTAGTATATTGTCACCCCATATTCATCAACGACGTGAATACCTTCATCAATGCTTTCTAAGATTGCATGCAACATTTCATTTGAAATCTCATCAAGCATGGCTTCAACCCCTTTGACAGAAAATGAGCAATTGCTGCCGAAAATTAAGCAGAAAAAAAGTATATTTGATATTTATATGCACTAGACTAGCTAAATTATGTTATAAAATTCATAAATAAATTTAAGTTCCAACTTTTACAGAAAGTCCTTTAATATTCCAAGTTATGGTGCTATTATAATAGTACAATAGTTGATTCTTGCTGCTGGAGGATTTTATGACTGAACAATTAGACCCCCTATATGATAAAACAATAAAATGTTTAGTTTGTGATAATACTTTTACCACAAAGAAAGTACGTTCACGTTTTGGGCTATCACGCCATATGGAATCGGATTTCTTTACTGAATATATTTATCAGAAAGAAGATATTGATCCTTTATTGTATTATGTATGTGTTTGTCCTTCTTGCGGTTATTCATTCTCGGAAGAAGCTAGTACATATTTTATTCCTGGGACAAAACAGCAAATTATGGAGAATATTACACGCAAATGGCAGGGGCATGAACATTTTTGCTATGAACGAACAACAAAAGAAGCAATCGATTCATATAAGCTAGGAATCTATTCTGGTAATCTAAAAAAAGAACGTCCAATAGTAATGGGTGGACTTCATATGCGTTTAGCATGGGTTTACCGAAGACTAAATAAGGAAGAAGAAGAAAAGCGATTTTCGGAGTACGCTCTTCAAGCCTATGAAAAATCTTACTTTGATGGCGATTACAAGGATTCAAGCATGTCTGCTATACGATTAACGTATTTAATTGGTGAGCTCTATCGAAAATTTGAAAATTACCAAAAAGCAAGTAGCTACTTCTCAAAACTAATTCATATCAAGCAACCGACGAAAGATAAGCGATTTATTGAAATGGCACGAGACCAGTGGTATGTGATGAGAGAAGACCAACGCTCAGGAAAAGCACCTAAATTAAAATAATTTAGAAACACCTTACAAATAATCTGTAAGGTGTTTCTTTGTTATCTATTTTACAATCTATAATCTATAATTAGAAATTCACTCTAGCGTTTCATCGGTTTTTTCGTTTGATTAATCATTTGGTCTCGTTGTTCTTTTGTTATGACTCCTAGTTTGGAAAATAGGTAAGCGTATTTATATACTTTGTTTTTACGCATCGTTTCTCACCTACCTCTTCTTTTTACCATTATATTGAACAAGGATAAAAATGTTTCCTATATGCAACAATTTTATTTCAAGGAAATGATAATTAGTGAGATGGCTTGTACGAAAGTAAAGAAATAAAAGCACCAAGCTACTTTGTATATCGATTCGCGTAGCTTGATGCAACAAAGGAATCTGGCTTGACAAACGGTTTCATTCCTAGCTCTTCAATTCGATTGACCATTTCTTCCACATATATTTTTGTTTTATTACGTTCTCCTTTTCCGATATCAATATGGCCTTCTATCGTTAGTGAGCTTCCTTCTTTCACATAGGGGAGAATTAGGTTCATAAGCTCAATCTTTTTTTCTGCTGAGAAGAGCTGGGCGACTTCTTCGGTAAGCTTTGTTTCAATTGAAATCTTTTTATATAAATCATGCGTTCTCTTACGAATTTCATGTTTTTTTAAGCATGCCCAAGCACCATTTCCTTCCCTTCGAATCACAACTCCGGTAATAAATTTTGTCGAGCGTGCATGAACTTGAGAATCTGTACCAATTATTAATCTATATTGAGCTGAGGGTTCCTGGCTAATAAATGTTTTTATTTTGGAGAAAACATTTTGAAACGACATATTTTTATCCGTTAAATTATAAAATATCATCGTTGCCTCCTTTTTGTACTAGCATACTTATACATATGCAAGTAGTGGCTTGTACGATGATCAAATGAGATTAGAATAATAATATTTAGGTGACAATTATGAAAATAAAGGATAAAAATTCAGCGTAAAAATATTATAAAATACCATTACTATTTTGACAGATTTTGCTATGAAATTTTGGATGCTATTTTCTACTTTTCTGTGGTATAGTTATTTCAGAACTTGAGTTTGAACATTCGAGTTTTCAACCAAAATATTTGGCTTTTCTTACTTTTAGCAACTGTATCTTTATGGTACAGTTGTATTTTTCAGTTGTATTATAAGAAAAGTAGCAGGAGGAAATTCCTTATGAGTGGACGTAAAGATGAAGAATTACAAGATGTAACATTATTAGGAAACCAAAATACTCAGTACCATTTTGAATACAACCCATCAATATTAGAATCATTTGACAACAAACATCCAAATCGCGATTATTTTGTGAAATTTAACTGTCCTGAATTTACAAGCTTATGCCCAAAAACAGGACAACCAGACTTTGCGACGATTTATATAAGCTATATTCCAGATGTGAAAATGGTCGAGAGTAAGTCGTTAAAGCTTTATCTATTTAGCTTTAGAAATCATGGAGACTTCCACGAAGATTGCATGAATATTATTATGAATGACCTCATTGAACTGATGGATCCACGTTACATTGAAGTATGGGGCAAATTCACACCACGTGGTGGAATATCAATTGATCCGTACACAAACTACGGGAAGCCAGGAACGAAGTATGAAGAAATGGCAAATTACCGATTGATGAATCATGATCTGTATCCGGAGACGATTGATAATAGATAATGAAATGGAGAGTATGCTTATTACATTGTAAAAGGCATGCTCTTTTTTTGTCGTTTTAAGTATGGAGCGTGGAGACAACAATCCCACTCTTAGATATTAGCAGGATTAATATTATCAATAATTTACCAAAATTAGTATTAGATTTTTATGATATAGTCGTATTTGTAAATATTATATTTTTTATCTGAAATCATGGAGTTGGTGTAATTGAGGAGAAATACTAGTTTATTTGTAATAGTTTTTTTGTTGATAGCTTGTTTGTATATGTCGTATAAACTGATTGAAACAAATAAGCAGTGGGAGCAAACATACACAGCATCAATTACTAATAGTTTACATAATGAACTAATTATTTACAATTATTCTTTGGCAAGTTTTGAACAGGCTCTTACCTTAAATGACTATGACGAAATTCTTTATCAATCTGGTTATGTAAGCTTTATTGGTCATCAGCCATATCATAATGACTTAAGTAGTAAAAAGCTTTTATTGCAACAAAATATTCGTGATGCGTTACAAGTGTTAGAAAATAACCTGAACAGTGAGCAAAAAGAGGAATTAAAAGAGATAGTAAGTACGGCAAGGGAAGAGCTGGATACGGCTGTTTATGTGAATTCTCCTGATAATGATAACAGAATTGAAAAGTTTGAAAAGTTTTTCAACAATTTTAACAGTGCATTATCTAGTTTTTTACAAGAATGAGAAGTTTAGTTTGTTCTGCTTACGTTTAGTTCTACGAGGAGGTTTAATATGAAGGGGAAACGCTTGGTTTAGATACTGTATATTCCTCTATTCTTGTTATTAGTTGGTATGTTCTATGTAGAGGTGTCAATGTATCACCTTTTGCCACCTGACCAAGGCGGTATGAGTTTTTGGATGAAATTTGGATTTGTTTGGAAAAGTTCCATACCGTTTTATGGAATTCTACTCTTAATTATATCTTTGTTATTTTATTTATTATTTGGACAAAGACGGAGGGTTTAGCGGATGGTGAAAAAAATCTCTGTAGCTTTAATTACTGTTGTGTTTGTGGTTGGATTATATTGGATTTATCCGAATCTCCCTCATGAAAAAGTAAAACGTAGTGTGTTATCTCAATATTTAGCTAGTCAGTATGAGATTAGTAATAACTTAAACAATGCATTAGAATTGTATCATCAGGGGGAGGAAGAAAAGTTTATTATTTGGCTAGCCAGAGCTAAGGAGCAGACGGTAGTTGGTATAACTCTTACGGGAAATGGCCTAGCGATAAATTATAATAATAGAATAATAAATTCTTATAGCCTATACGATTTTGAAAGTAGGGCTAATCACCACATTTCTACTGCCTTTACGAATGCTGTTGAGGGCACTCTTACCAATGATGATATTATTGACCTTGAAGCTTTTGCTGAAACGATGAACAATTTTGTATCTTACATCGAACACAATGAAATTATTGATGGGAATTCAACGAGAAAAATAGTAAGGGAAGTTGAGAAAATCATTGAAAAGACTTCTTAAATGTAGAGTTCTTGGGATGGGAGTAATTACCAATATCAGTTAAAAAGATAATACATATAAAACTGACTAAGGACAGTAATGTTCTAGATATAGAAAGCAACAGTCTCTATTTTTATTAGGATAATTTATAGGCATAAAAAAGGAGTAATAGGGTGTTAAAGAAGAAATTTATTGGGATTAGCATAATTATATTCTCAGCATTTTATATTTGTTTCGCTGCAATCAGTATTTGGTCTTATAGTTTTGAAAACCAGCTAGTTAAATCCGATGCAGCTATAGTACTTGGAGCAGCAGTTTGGGGGAATGAGCCATCTCCTGTCCTAAGAGAGAGGATCAATCACTCAATTTGGCTGTATGATAATGGGTATGTAAATAAATTGATTTTTACAGGTGGTAAAGGTGACGGATATGAATATGCTGAATCAGAAGTTGCAAAAGCCTATGCAATTGAAAACAATGTTGATGTAGATGATATTTTTATTGAGACTGAATCAAGTATTACTGAAGAGAATCTAAAGTACGCATCTGAGATAGCATTAGAAAATAATCTACATACTTTGATAATTGTAAGTGATCCATTACATATGAAACGTGCTATAGTGATAGCAGAAAGTATCGGAATGAAAGTCCATTCCTCACCAACTCCAAGTTCAGCTTACCAAACTTTAAAGAGTAAAGTCCCTTTCTTCTTACGTGAGCTATTCTTCTATATAGGACATGTAGTGACGTCTCCTTTTAGGGCGTAGCGTAAAAAAGGTTTATAATGGTAGAGGCATCCCCTTTATTCTATGTTACGATATTAAGTGGGAGTGAACTGACTATGGAAAAAGACTGGAAAAATTTTGCTATTGTAGTTTTATTGATTGTTGCAATCGTGAATGGATACTTATTTATTGATACTAAATCAAAATTACAAGAAGCACAAAGATACACATATGTGGCTGTCGAGTCTCAACTATCTTATTTGGCACATAATACGAAACTAATTCTGGAATATTGGGATGATATAAATATTGCTGCGTCAAGGAGAATCGAACAGCAATATACAATTGCTAGGGAAGTATTATGGAGTCACGGTTTTGCGCCACAATCGACCTTTATGACACATTATTATAGTACCGTTAGCCATGTATTAGATAAGATTGAATCAGGTGAACGTACACCCGAATTAAAAGCTGAGGTTCAAATGATTTATAATGATTTGTCTTTCTTAGCAAGTCAATGTAGAGACACTAAATGAACTATCAGGTAATCTAGAAATTTATTCACATTGGTATAAACTTTTAGACAATCTGGAAAATAAACGAGCTGCCGAGACAGCACCATAAAAGACGTTACCGCGAGTAATCAATGCGGTAACGTCTTTTTTTCTAAACAGATTTATAATTTATAAGTTTTTGAACAACCTCGCTAATGAAGATTATGGATTAAACGAAAGAAGCTGGACCGTTGCCAGTTTTGTAATTGAAATTTTCGTTCTAATGTTATCATCCACTTTGCTTGTTCTCCTTCTACACTGCCCTGTAAATAGAAAGGTAGGCTATATTCTATATAGTGTAGATTTTGATTATCAGGAGCAGTCATTTTTAAATGGAAACTTCGGTGTTTCTCAACTTCAAAAGGCAAGTCCTCACCTAGGTTATTTACAATAGTAAACTGTGCCCAATCACTAGGAAGCGGATTTTCGATATGTGATAAGGCGATGTCGCTATGTGTGACGTATGTTCTCTTAACTGTTTCACTTTCAATATATTCTTCGCGGTACCTAAATTCATATGGTGATAAGTCGTTCTCAGTAGCGGATAATCTTATTACATTAATATTATCAGTGATAATTGTTCGTCCACTATTAAAAACTAGAGTAAAGCTTTCAAGATTTTTTTCAGATGTATTCTCAACTACTATAGTATTTGCTATATGCCATGTGTCTTTGTATGGAGTCCACTGATTAAGTATAGTTAACGGCTCCTCTTGATCTGTTATATAGATAGATTTTAATGGGTCTAGGTTCCTTACAGATTGGATGATTTGAAATTGAAATTTTTGTTTATCGGTTGTTTCATAAAGTGGAACAACAATTGGAACTTTCAAGGTATAGTAATCTTTCATTCCAAAGACGGCGATACTTAAAAATAGAAGGGCAACAACTGTTTTTTTGAACAGAAAATGATTTTTCTCCTTTATCTTAGTTTGATTGTCTAATGATAAAAACTGTTCATATTTTGAGAATAACCTCAGCCATCTCACAAACTGATAAAAATAAGCAAGCCCTAATATAGCTAATAATGCAATTGAAATCGTTGAAAAACGTCCAATAAAGACAGCTAATTCGATAAAAATAAGAACAGTAAAAAATAGAAAGGCAGTTTTCACAAAGCTTATCGTTCTCTCGTACAATTTATGGGAAAAGTCATAATGCTCTTTATTGTTTAAAAGAAGCTTGCTTATTAAAATCCCTAAAAGCAAGATGTATATTGCGTAAAAAAGAAACTCCCATTGATGTATAAGGTGAAGAATTTCATTGTCAATATAGAAATAAAATATCCGTGTGAACGTAGCACTTAGGCTCATGACTAGACTCGTAATAATAACTGCTTTTTGATATAGAAAAACTGAACCGATAGTTATTAGCCAGTAACCAATAAGGGAGCTCCACATAAAAACAGAGCCTAACTCACCTTTAATGAATGCTAAAATTAGACCGATAAAGATTAATTTTAAACCCGTTTGCAAAACGTTTCCTCCTTTACGTGTGTTACAATTGTAGCATTTAAAAGCAGCTTAATGGCATGATGAACACAAGTGGATAATATTGGCTTTTAGAAGCCAGTAGCTATTGAAATGAATAAAATTCAGAAAGTGAGGTGTTATTAATATGAGTAATAAACTTTATTTACTTCCAGTCGTATTCGCTTATGTAATGCTTATAACTGGGTGTACAAATGATGAAAGTGGACTTAATGAATTTTCACAAGATAAGGAAATTTGGGAGCTAGAAGCTACTTTAAATTTAGAGTTTTTTGAAGAGGTAAAAAAACATATAGAGAGTGAACTAGCAACAATCGATGAGGAAAGGGATTTAAAAAGTTTTATCGATTGGAACAAGGAGAAGCTCGGCTTTGATGTTAATGAAGAAGCTTCTGAGGGATACATTGAAGTTCAAATAAAGGATCGCGAGCTACATGAAAGCTTTCCTGATACTTTACTAGGATATGGTCAAGGCGTATTGACTATTAATGAACATACCTTTCCATTTGAAGGTGATGTAGGTATTCACCAATTTCTTCATAACGATCAAATTTATTATTATGCTGCTTTCAACACGGATATTGTGAACCTAAAAGGTGAAGAAGATATTTTCCCTTTAATGCTCGCTTGGAACACAGAAACGCGAGAGGTTCATGCTCAGGTTACGGTAGGTGTAGGAGAGGAACATGGATTGCTTGTATTTGGAGAGAAGTTTGATGCTATGTTTATGATTGATGAAGAGGACGTAATACCATGGTCAGAATGATAGTTTGACTTTTTGGATTAATGACCTCGCGTTTGCTATTAAATTTAGAACTGATGAAAGGTGGATTCCCACCGATTGTTATCAAAGTAGAAAACCGTTTAGCATATTATGAAGCCTTAGATAAAGCACATACACAAAAGGATTATGATTTTATTCAGATAGTCAAATGGGAAGTTGAAGACTCGTTAAATTTATATTTAAGTGCAATCAATAATAACTACTACTAATAATTGCAATATTCCACTTGGGACGTTAGTTAGTTGCTTTAGCAATTAGTTCCTCAATACGCTCTAAGTGTTTTTATTTTTTATTTTGTATTTATTGGTGTATGATCTTGATAGAAATTGCATAGTTAGGGAACTCTTACAGTAGCTAAGTCGATTGAAATTTGAGGTGTATACAGTGAATATTATGGTAACAGAAGAGGCGAAGAAATGGTTTTTTAACGAATTTAATCTAAAGAAAGGCAATGAAATTCGTATTTTTGTTCGTTATGGTGGCTGCGGTTCCTTTCAGCAAGGCTTTTCATTAGGGATTATGAAAGAAACATCTAGTGAAAAGGAAGTGGAATCAGTCATTGAAGGTGTATCCTTCTATATTACTAGAGAGGATCTTTGGTATTTTGATGGTGTTAATTTAACCATTAATTATGACGAGACAAAAGAAGAAATTGAGTTTCTCCATGAACAATAAATAAAAAAGTGGGTGATTTAGAAGGTATATATTTTCCCTTCTGAATCACCCTTTTTGGATGGATTAATTCTTACAATAAAATCAAATGAGTAGTTCAAGGTTAAACGGTTTTGCTTATTGCATAACCCAAATAATTTCTTGAATTCGAATGTAATATGTTGCAGTATTAGTTTGAAGCACTACATGGTCAGGCTTCACATCCATAATTTTCCCTCGAATACCTCCACGACCAGTTTCAATTACTGCGTCTTGACCCATGACTGATTGCAATGTTTGATAAACATATGGGTCAATCATTGTAAACATTTGTGGTACCATTGGTTGGCTTTGTTGGTGTTGATGATAACTCATAGTAAACGCCTCCTTTAAATCTAGACAAAATCATTGTATGTGTTTGACTAGTTAATGTTTGGGCGTTTACCTAAACATTAAGCCCAAATTAGGCATTGGTTTATTAATTGCTTGTCTATTCAATCGTTAATTTAACTGCTTTGTTTGGGAAAACTCCGTCTATTTTACTACCGATTTCTTCTTCAACTACTTTCTTTGAAGGTATCGAATCGAAGCTCTGAATTATTGAGTATTGTTGTAAGCAAACAAGATGGTAAGGGTATTTTACGTCTTCTTCGTAAATAATGACAAAAATCTTTCCTCGCTTATCGATAATGAATTCTCCATGACTAGTAAGTTTGGTTTTTCTGTTATCAACTAATTCCATCGTTTACCTCCCTATTGCTTCTGATTTAAACTGATTTCAGTTAGTAGTATATATTTCTATGAATTTTTTCTGTAGATCATGCTATAATTCAATAAGGGGAATTTATTTTATAATGGAGGGTACAAGAATGAGTAAAGATATTAATAAGTTTTTTGAGGAGAAGTTAACTGAAGCAAAAGTTAATTTTGAGCGTACGATAGATTGTAAGCACACTGCCTTTGATGATTTGTATCCATACATGAATGAACAGCCACAGTTTTTCTGGTATAAGCGGTATGCAGGTTGGCAAGAACTTCTTACAGTTGTAAGCCTTGCGGAAGAATTAGAAATAAATTGGAAAACCCCTTTTACAGAACGCCAAGTTGCATATATAGAAAAGAAAGTTCTAGATGCAAAAGTATTGGATTATTGGTATGAAGATAGTAAGAAAGAACAAGAAGTTAATAAAGAAGACAATTAATAGATCAATTTGTAGAAGTATACTAGCTTATTAGATCGAATGACTGCATATGAAGCGTATCCATATTAGGGTATGCTTTTTTTATTTTTTTGAAGCTATAAACTATTTTAAAATTAAAATCCATTTATGTGTTTTATTCTTTTCATAGTTTTTCCTTTCTTGATTGGATACAATAAACCTATAATATCTTGATAAAGGTGAGATTGTATGAAAATTGGCTACGCTTGTTTAAATGTGACGCTCCAAACGAAGATGAGAACCTGTCGTATTGCCACAGTAGAAAAAGAGGGGCTAACGAAGGTAAAAGAATTAACGATTCATAATCTACAAGAAGTTAATAAGATAATTGATTGGAATATCGAAAATAATATCCATTTTTTTCGGTTAAGCAGTGATATTGTCCCTTTTGGAAGTCATCCAATTCTAACATGGGATTGGTGGGCCGATGAGGATGTACTAAAACTAACGAATGCTATACGAGAGAAAAAACAAAAATATCATTTGCGGCTTAGCGCACACCCAGGTCAGTATACGATTATTAATTCCAAAAATGATGAAGTTGTAAAAAAGGCTATAAAGGAATTGGAATATCATGATACATTATTAGATTTAGTCGGTGGAACGGACATGATAATTCACACTGGGGGAGTTTATGGAGACAAACTGGAAGCGAAAAAACGTTTTATTCATACTTATCATGAACTTTCAGATTCAATAAAGAATAAGCTCAGACTTGAAAATGATGATAAGAGTTTTCACTTAAAGGATGTGCTAAGTATCTATAAGGAATGTGGAGTTCCTATTTGTTTTGATATTCATCATCATAACTGTAATCATACTGAAGAAATAGAATTGGATACCCTAGTAGAACAGGTATTTGAGTCGTGGAAAGAAATTGGAACACCGAAAGTACATATAAGCTCTGGAAAAAGGAGTAAAATAGACACAGCCCATCATGATATAGTATTTAAAGAAGATTTTGATGAGCTTCTGAAGGTTATTGGAAGTAGAGAGTGTGATATTATGTTGGAAGCAAAACAAAAAGAAAAAGCTGTTTTTAGTTTGAGAAAAGAATCAGCGGGAATAGAGAATACGGAGGAATAGTATGAGTGAAAGAGTAGAAAAAGCAACATTTGCAGGCGGTTGTTTCTGGTGCATGGTCAAGCCCTTCGACGAACAAGAGGGGATAATCGAAGTACTTTCTGGTTATTCTGGAGGTACGGTAGAAAACCCAACATACAAAGAAGTAAAAAGTGGGGAGACAGGTCATTACGAAGTTGTACAAATAACCTTCGATCCAGAAGTGTTTCCGTATGAAAAATTACTTTCTTTATACTGGCCACAAATAGACCCAACCGATCCAGATGGTCAATTCCATGACCGAGGTCCTATGTACCGAACAGCGATTTTTTATCATACAGAACAACAACGGCAGCTTGCAGAAAAAACAAAGAAAGAAATAGAAGAGAGTGGTCGGTTTAAAAAGGAAATCGTAACAAAGATTTTACCAGCAACACCTTTTTATCCAGCTGAAGATTATCACCAAGATTACTATAAGAAGAATTCAGAGCATTATAAAGAAGACCGTAAAAAATCAGGTAGAGACGAATTTATTGAGAAGAATTGGGTTTAATAAGACTAGGCTTAGTACAAAACTAAGCATGGTCTTTTTTTATAAGCGAAATTTATATGTAACATGCTGAAGCCATTGTATGCATTTTTCTCTGCGCAGAAATTTCATGTCAATAAGGTAACATTTTCACTAATTACTAGTAATTTATAGTACACATTTTTATTTTATTACCCATAAGTTGCGTAGAATTTGATAGAATGGTGTCATAACATGTTTGTTATGTAGAGGGGAGCTGTTAAGCTTGAATAAATTGAAGAAAGTTCTTTATTCTATTCTTGGTATTACTATATTATTTAGTATTGTTCTTTATATCGCTGTTGATAGTTGGGCGACTACTAATAATGGCAAGCTTCCCCCAAAGACAGCCGTATTGTTACATGCAGTAAATAATAATCTTGTTGCGTTAGATATTGAAATACCGAGTTTTATTAGTTCAAAAAGCGGCAAATCAACAATTGTGCGTGAAAACTTAACAATTCCAGTTTCAGATGGTACTGAAATTCCAGCAAGAATACATCGCCCTAAAGGTGAAGGGCCATACCCAATTATTCTCTATTATCATGGTGGTGCTTTTATGGAAGGGTATGGGAATATAGATACACATGATAATATTACTCGCTTTTTAGCGAAACAAACAAAAAGCGTTGTCATTTCAGTTGGTTATCGTTTAGCACCTGAGCATGTGTTTCCAACTGCTATAGAGGATAGTTATGATGCACTACATTGGGCATATGAAAATGGTGAATCAATTCATGGGGATACAAGCAAAATTGCTGTTGTAGGAGATAGTTCTGGAGGGAATATAGCCACTGTTGTTTCAGCTATGGCAAGAGACCGAAATGGTCCTGATTTAATGGCACAAGTGCTTTTTTATCCATTAACAACATTTGATGATGTCGAATTAGAATCTAGAAATTTATACGACAGTGGTTACTATTTACTATCCAGACGTGTGATGGAAATTGCTAGGGAGAAGTATACACCGGAAGAAACAATGTGGCTAAGTCCATATACGTCACCTTTGCTTTCTGAAGACCTAACAAATTTACCTCCTGCATATATTGTTACAGCTGAATTTGACCCGTTAAGAGACGAAGGAGAGGCGTACGCTGAGCGATTAGCTAAATCAGGAGTTCCAGTTAGAGCCGTCCGTTACGAAGGAGTTATGCATGCTTTTGTTTCATTTTACGAGGTATTGTATTCAGGTAAGCACAGCTTAAAAGAGTCAGTCTCTTTTATAAATGATGCTTTTGCAGATGGGATTGAGTATAAACCGTTTGAATTAACAGTAATGGATGTACCGAGAAGTAAAGAAACGTATCGTGATGATTTAGAAGCGTATGCGTTTGCTGCATTTTTACTTGGGAAAGAAACGTTTTCATTATTTTCTTTTAGGTAAGTAGTGTAAATTATATATGCTCCTACTGAAAAAGTATGGTTTTCACTTTTTCAGTGGGATTATCATATACAGGGTGATTGGTTCGAAAAATATCAAAGATTTGTCACATTTATACCGAAACTAATGTTAAAACCTATGATACTATGATTATAGTATAAACTACATTTATCAAGGGGGAAGTTTACATGGGTTTACTTGAGTTAAGTGCAATTATCGGATTTTCAGGGTTAGCAATGTCAATTGCAATCGTTATGTCTATTTATTTATACAAGTTCTCAGATAAAGCTGAGTAATATATAGTAGGACAAGCCTTTCCGCCAATTGGAGGGGCTTTTTATTTTTTTAACAAATTAATTAACTTTCTTCGCATTTTTATAAGTAGGGTGACTATACTATAAAAAAGTGAAGGGGGAATTGAGTTGGTAGTTGAGGGACATAAAACATTTCATACATCAGAGTGTGACTTCTGCTCAATTGACGTAACAGAATCTATTACTGAGCCGTTAAGTGATAAATCGAAAGAATTTTATAAGTCAATCGCAGAAATGATAGTCGATAGTTATCAAAGCTAAAAAGGATGTCACAGAGTATCATAAAAACTGTGACATCCAGAAAAAAACAATCACCTTATGTACAAATCATAAGGTGATTGTTTTGATTAGTTTTGATTTATATTGACCAGTTCCCATTACGGAAAAGTGGTTCAGCGGTTCCATCCGCTAAGATACCATCAATATTCATTTCAGCAGAGCCAATCATGAAATCAACGTGAGTAATACTTGTGTTAATGCCTTCTTTCTTTAATTCATCTTTACTCATTGTCTTTCCACCTTCAATGCAGAATGCATAAGCATTTCCGATTGCTAAGTGATTAGATGCATTTTCATCAAAAAGCGTATTATAAAAAATAATATTTGAGTTTGAAATAGGCGAGTTATGAGGAACTAACGCGACTTCTCCTAAATAATGAGAGCCTTCATCCGTTTCAATTAAACGCTTTAATGTTTCAAAACCTTCTTCAGCACTAAAATCAACAACTTTTCCATCTTTAAATGTTAGGCTAAAGTTTTCAATGACGTTTCCACCATAATTAAGTGGCTTAGTACTGCTTACTACACCGTTTACCCCTTCTTTTAGGGGAGTCGTAAATACTTCTTCAGTAGGCATATTAGCTACGAAATGCGTACCCTTTTCATTATCACTACCGCCGCCAGCCCAAATATGTTTTTTCGGTAAGTCGATTGTTAAATCAGTTCCTGGTGCTTTGTAATGTAATGTTTTGTATTTTTTTTCATTTAAGAAATTAACTTTTTCTGATAGTACCTTACTATGTTCTGTCCATTCATTTACAGGGTCTGCCTTATCGACTCTTGTTGCTTGGAAAATGGCTTTCCATAAATTCTCTACTTGTTCTTCTTCAGGAGCATTAGGGAATACTTTTGCTGCCCATTCTTTTGTAGGTACGGAAAGGACGGTCCAGCTTACTTTATCTGCTTGGATAAATGAACGGAAGCCTTCCATAGCTTCTCCTTGTGTTTTATTCGCTGTTGAAATTCGCTCAGGATCTACACCTTTTAATAAGTCTGGGTTAGAAGCCGAAATGCTAAGAAAAGCAGCTCCTTGTTCAGCTAATTCTTCGTATCCCTTCGCTTTCCATTGTGGAAACTCCTTGAATGCGTCAAAAGGGGCATTTTCATATTTAATAAGAGCAAGTTGCTCATCGTTCCATTCCACATGGACGTTTTTAGCACCAGCTTCATACGCTTTTTTTGCTACTTTTCGTACAAAATCAACTGCAGCCAAAGGAGCATTTACAACTAACGTTTGGTCTTTTTGAATATTTACGCCTACCTTAACAGCAAGCTCAGCATATTTTTCAAGATTTTGTTCAAATTGGCTCATTACTTTCCCTCTCTCTATGTATCAGATTTTCCTGTTTATTTTAACAGTTTTGTCCATGTAACAAAAATGATAGCCTTCTATATAATGTTAATCAGAGCTTTTTTATGAATTGAAAATGAACAGGTGAAAGGAAAATAACACCTGTCCACTTAAATAATTAATTACGTCCTTGTGAGACGTATCTAATCTCATCTTCTACCACACCACATGCACCACATTGAACTTTAAGCTCTGGACCACGGTAAGGTAAATGAAAGGGGTCTAATTGTTTGTTCGAATAGTCTTCAACAACTTCACCAGTTTGTGGGTTTAACTTTACCGAGGAAGCCTGTTGTTGAATAATATTAAATCTTGTTCGGTTAGTTTTGCAGTTAGGGCAGCAATAAGCTCCAGCCATTTCAAAACACCTCCTTATTTTAGTGTATACAGTTATAGGGGTAGTTTATCCTTTGTGAATTAGACAAATTCCCTTGCCCATATAAATAATTGAGGAGGGGTTACTATGATTAAAGGACTTGATTTGCAACTTGTCGGATTTTTAACCGTTTCACTCATAAGAGAATATATGTTTATAAAGCAATTACCACAAGTTTATTACTGGGATAAGATTCAAGATAATGAGGATGTAAAAGGTGGGTAAACGATTGTAAAGTATACAACAAAGCAAAGTACCCGTTTTGTTGTATATTTTTTAAAAATAATGTGTACAAGTCTCATCGAATGGGTACTGAAAAGTAATGAAGAAATTAGAGATATAGGAGGTCTTTTCATTGAAAAAAGCATTATTTTATACAATAACAACTTTGTTTGTAGCAACAATATTAACTGGATGTGTAGATGAGGAGGATGAAGTTAACCCTGGGTTCCCTGAGTCAGATGAAGCAGAGGAAATGTATGAAGACTTGGGCGATGAGTAAAAAAAGGTCACATAAAAGTACTGACTTTTATGTGACCTTTAAGTAAATATATAAACATTTATTTAAGCTGTTGTAGTAAAGCAGGTAATTCAGTTAATTCCTTGATTTCATAGCTTGGTTGAATATCATCAACAATCTGTTTACCATCACGGTTAATCCAAACATTATTCATTCCAATTCGATTAGAACCTAGAATGTCAGTATGGAGATTGTCACCAACCATTATTGATTCTTCTTTTGTAGCATCGACTAATGTAAGGACATGCTCAAAGATAGATGGGTCGGGTTTACCTCTACCATATGCACCAGAGACAACAATGTAATCAAAATATGGTACTAGTTCTGGTGTCATATCTAGCTTTTCATTTTGTAACGAAGGAGAACCATTCGTCAATAATACGAGCTGATAGTCTTTCTTTAGCTCGTCTAAGACTTTGAATGTATCTTCGTATACGAAAGGACTTTTTCTACGGTTTGCAGGGAATAGCTCTCCTAGCTCAGCACCGTACGCAGGATCATCGATTCCTAACTTCTGTAAACCTATTGTCCATGCTTCTTTACGATATGTAGGGACAATTTCTTTCATTGCACGGAAGCTTTTATCGATTTTATCAGTAAAGTCTCCCCATAAACCTTCGAATGGGTTTATACCGATCATTTTCGTAAATTCATATGTTTCATATGATGCGTATAATTCACGTGCTGCTTCTCGAACCGCTTCCTCTAATTCATCGGGGTTTACATCATATTTGTCAGTTGCTGCTTGGCAAGTAAGGACAAATGCTTCTTTAACACTTTTCTTATCCCATAATAGTGTATCATCTAAATCAAAAACTACTGCTTTCATCATTTTCTCCCATCCTAACTATTCATACTTTTTTGACACTATTTTATCATAATTTACAAGAAGAAAGACGATTTGTTTTAAAAACTTTAGCATGATTATGAATCAAATGGAAAAAGTAGTAGTACATATTTTTTCGAATTGGGAGCGGATTGTGTGAAAGGTATAAATATAAGTGATCATTTTTTCTCAGAAAAGTGGATGAAAATTCTAGAGGAAGTAACTTTTTTTTCTAAGAGAAGCAGATGTGTATGGTATCGTGGACAAAATAATAATGGAGTAGATAATGGTCATTCCTATTGCCTTGTTTCAAGCTTATTTCGATTCAATTATCCTCTAGAACAAATACTAGAGTGGGAAGAGATAAGCTATAAACGGTTTATGGAAAATGGCTTCGATCTACATAAAACAGTAAATCAATGGGAGCTATTATATTTAATGAGGCATTACGGCGTCAAGACGAGATTACTTGATTGGTCGGAATCCTTTGCAGTTGCACTGTATTTTGCGACAAAGGGTTGGGACGGTGAAAACGAATGCAGTATATGGCTCCTAGATCCACATCGCCTTAATAAAATTTTTCATAACACAACAGAACTAATTAGTATGCCGAGGGAAAGCTCATTTTTAGATAAAAGAAATGAATATAAAAAAACCGTTGCATTAAGTCCATATATGAATACGACGAGGAGTGTGTTCCAAAAGGGCTTTTTTACGATGCAAGGAAACACAAAAGAAGGATTAGAAATTGAAGGGGAACAGATTTTGATGAAGGAAAAAGTATTAAAGCATATAAAACTATCCCCTGAAATAAAAAATGACATTGCCATGTTCCTTGAATTAAGTGGTGTAAATAACTTTGCATTGTTCCCGGATTTAGACGGTTTAGCAACCTTTGTAAATCAATGGACTACTGAAGACATGATAAAGAAGGAAGTAGATGAGAAGTATCATGAAACTACTTATTATCGTGAGACGGGCGGTGGGGTTAGAGAGTGGTCTGAAGATGAAGATACGTATAAACTATAGAGCTATTGGATGTGCATACATTGACAGTATAGTATGATTGAGATACTATGTTTTTCTGATGTTTACTTAAGGGAGGGGTGTTCCCCTTATGAAAAAGGAATTAAAGATAAAGAAGGTATTAAATAATAATGTTGTCATCGCACAGAATTTTTTCAGAAAAGAATCTGTCCTAATTGATAAGGGTATTGGATTTGGAAAAAAGGTTGGAGACCCAATAGATGCTTCTGTAGTTGAAAAGATTTTTATATTACAAGACAAGAAAGAGCAAGAGCAATACAAGAAGTTACTACCTTTTCTAGATGAAGAATTTATTGGATTGATGAACGATATTGTCTACTTTATTCAATCGAAATTGGAAAACGAGGTAGGGGAGCATATTCATATTGCCCTTTCAGACCATATCGCATTTGCGATGAAACGAATAAAAGAAGGACTTGAACTCCAAAATCCATTTTTATTAGAAACAAAAACGCTGTATCCAGAAGAATACAGAATTGCTACAGATGTTGTAAAGATGATTAATGAACAAAGTAAGGTCACTCTTCCAGAAGCAGAAATTGGTTTCATTGCATTACATATACATAGTGCTACTTCTAGTAAAAGTATTTCTGAAGTAAGCCACCATTCACGGCTAATTCATGAATTAATTACTGTCATTGAAAAAGGACTTTCTATTACGATTGATAAAGAGAAAATCGATTATTTGAGGTTAGTACGTCACTTAACCTTTACAATTGAACGGGCAAAAACTGAAGAAAAAGTAGATCAATCTAAAAAATTGTTAGATGTAGTGCAAGAGGAATATCCTCTATGCTATAGTGTTGCATTGAAAGTAATCAACGTTATACAGCAAGGGATAAAGACACCAGTTGACGAATCGGAGGCAGTCTACTTAACACTTCATCTGCAAAGGCTTTCAAATAAAAATAAGTAAGTCAAACAATTGAAGTGAAGAACGAAAAGATTGGGATAGTGTAAGAGGACTGCCTTAGTAGGTACTAGGTTCTTAAGACAGCCTCTCAATCGATAATTATTTTTTTGAAAGAAACTCTAGAATTGGTTTGAAGGGCTGTCTTTCTTTTTCCAGAAAGTACGTGGACAATGGACAGCCTCTTTCTTCAATTCGTTTTAAAATACTAGTGATTGGAAATCGTTCAGGGCGAAGATCCTCATTCACTTCCTCCCAAAACAATGGAGTTGCTACTAAAGCTTCCTTGTTTCCCCTAGCAGAATAAGGAGAAATAATGGTTTTTCCTTCACCGTGTTGAATGTAATCAATATACAAGCGATTTCCACGCTTCTTTTTCAAACGTTCAGTTGTAAATAAATCAGGTTCTTTAGAAATTAAGTAATCTGCAACAAAGCTTGTGAATTTTCTTGTGTCGTCAAACGAAAACTCATTTTCAGGAAGAGGTAAATAAACCTGAATTCCTTTATTTCCTGATGTTTTTACGAAAGAGGAAAGGTTTAATCCATCAACGACTTCTTTTATTAGTTGGGCTGCTCTGACAGCATATGAAAATTCTTTTCTAGATGGTGGATCAAGGTCAAAGACAATTTCAGATGGTCCCTTTGAATATCTCGTTTGAAAGGGTATATGAAATTCAATAGCAGCTTGGTTACCTAGCCACAGTAATGTTTCAATAGTATTAGTGACAATATAATCTATATCATCTGATTGCTCAGTTTCTACAAATTCAGGGGCGTAATCAGGGCAATTTTTTTGATAAAATGCTTCTTTATCTATCCCATTTGGATATCGAATAACAGTTAGTAGCCTCTCTTTTAAAAACGGCATCATATAGGGTGATACTTGCTGTAGATAGGAAAGGTAGTCTTGTTTTGACCAATTAATTGAGCTCCATAATATTTTTTGTGGATTCGTTACTGTTACTTCTTCATGAATAATTGGTTTCAAATCAAGAAGGAGCTTATCCCACGTACAATCTTCTGCAGTAAGGTCAAATCGAAATTGTTCAAAAAAAGGTTCCCTTAGTTGCCCTTGATATAGTTCTAAGCATTTTATGTCTACACAAATGCCAGCGGGTATTTCAATATATTCTTTCCTCGTTTGGACTTCATTTTTTCTTATAATATCAAGAAGAACTTTTCGTTCTGTTTCCTTCAAACCATGCTTAAATAAGCCGATTTCAACTTCTTTATTATGTTGGTAAACGGCTACATGAAAGAAACCATTTTTTGTATCATAACCCGTAATAAAGCAGGTAATTTTTTTATAATTTTTAAGTTTGAGCCATTGTTGTGTTCGTTTCCCTTTTTCCCATGTACTATCTTTTTGTTTAGCTAGTAAACCTTCCCCATCATGCTTTTTCACTTTTTTCCATATGTCTTCATAGTTAGGATAAGAATTTATATATTGTAAGGTTTGTGTTGTTGAAGTATCAACTTTTGTTGTGTTTAGATTATTATCTTCAAACCAATCCTTTAACCTCTTCTTTCTAATACTATATGGTTCACCTGTTATCGTGTCTCCTTTAATTGTTAGTAAATCGAATAGGAGTAAGTGACAAGGTTTCTCCTTTGTCATTTGTAGAATGGTTTCTTTTTTACGTAAACGTCCACGCTTTTGCATGATTTCAAAGCTACTCTTAAAGCTATTTTCTAGTTGAACTATTTCACCGTCACAAAGTAAAGGCAGTGTGGCTTGAATGGTTGGTTGTATTGAATGACAAAAGGAAATGACTTCTGGGAATTGTTCATTTAAGCTACGACCATTGCGGCTAATTAATTGAATTTCTTCGTTTGTCCAGTGTAATAAACAGCGATAACCATCGTATTTTACTTCATATAACCAGTTGTCCCCTTTAGGCTTTTCAGTAGATAGGGTTGGTAACATCGGCTTCAACATTTACTTCAGACCTTTCATTCATTTATCTGCCTTTAGCATTCCCAAATAAGTAGGATTAGTATAAAAAGCAGCTTTGATTATCAAATTAAGGTATATACCATAATGAAAAAGGTGATTTCATGCACACGATGTGGAAAGGGAATATTAGCTTTGGATTAGTAAGTATTCCGATAAAATTACATGCAGCAACAGAAAACAAAGACGTAAAGCTACGAAATCTTCATAAAGAATGCAAAACGCCAATTCAATATGAAAAAACTTGCCCTGGCTGTGGAAAAGAAGTAACAAATGAGGATATCGTGAAAGCATACGAATACGCAAAAAATAAATTTGTTGTTTTAGATGAAGAGGATCTTGAGGAATTAAAGAAAGAGAATGAAGATAAATCAGTAGAAATTATTGACTTTGTTATGCTTGAAGAAATTGACCCAATCTTCTTTGATAGAAGCTATTTTATGTCACCAAATGATGGTGGTTCAAAAGCATATTCTTTATTACGAAAGGCATTAGAAGATAGCGGGAAAATTGGCTTAGCGAAAATCATTATTCGATCTAAGGAGCACTTGGCAGTGATTCGCGTATATCAAAACACACTTGTCATGGAAACGATTCATTATCCAGATGAAGTTCGAAGTGTCGCTGACGTACCAAGTATTCCAAGTGAGGATAACATAACTGATAAAGAGCTTGATACTGCGAAAACATTAATTGAACAATTAACAACAACCTTTAACCCTGATAAATTCCAAGACGAATACAGAACAGCACTAATGGAGTTAATTGAAGAGAAGATAGCTAGCGAAAATACAGTCACAGCAGAAGCAAAGCCAGATGAACCTAAATCAAATGTTACTGATTTAATGTCAGCCCTTCAAGCCTCAATCGATAAGACGAAAAAGAAGAAAGCACCAACGAAAGGGAAAAAGAAAACAACTTCAGCTACTGCGACTAAAGTTAGGAAGAATGCATAATCTTTAATGGGTCAGAGAAAGTCATTGTTCAAGGAACTAGTTACATCTTTCTTAAAAGAGGTTCGCGTTATTATCATTATCGGTATTAACGCGAATCTTTCTTTTCTTACCAAGAATGATTGGACTCTTTCTTAGTAATCTATTTTAAAATAAAATAAGAAAGGGGTGATAGAGTGAGAAAGTGTGGTTTTTTTTGGATAAGTGTGATAATCAGCTTCCTAATGTTTGGATGCATAAATGAAGATGTAGTAGAGGAAACAAACGAATCTGAACATGTGAAAGAAGAGGTGCAACAAAAAGAGGACGATGAAATAGAGGAAGTTACTGATAATGAAGTGAAGGATTTTGACCAATATAGTCGTAGCCCAAATGAGTGGGGGGAGAATGTTTCTGGTGTCAAAAGAAAAATAAAAACAGATAAGGAGATTATAGCTCTAACGTTTGATGCTTGTGGAGGAAGGTACGGGAGCGGATTTGATGAAGAGCTAATTAACTTCTTAATTGAAGAAGAAGTCCCGGCAACATTGTTTATTAATAAACGGTGGATTGATGAAAATAGGGAACAGTTTTTGAAATTAACCAATAATTCTTTATTTCAGATCGAGAATCATGGTACAGACCATCTACCTTTATCAGTAAATGGACAAGCGGCATGGGGAATAAAAGGCACTAATTCACCTGAGGATGTATACAATGAAGTCATTGGAAATCAATTGGAGATTGAAAGATTAACAGGACGGGCTCCTACCTTGTTTAGATCAGGTACAGCATTTTATGATGATATTTCAGTACAGATTGTAGAAGATATGGGCTTACAGGTTGTGAATTTTGATGTCTTAGGTGATGCAGGAGCAACTTTCACAGCAGAGCAAGTACGGGAAGCATTATTGTCTGCAAATAAGGGTTCGATTGCTTTACTACATATGAACCAACCTCAAAGTGGAACGAGAGAAGGGGTTATGATGGCAATACCTTTGTTACGGGAAAAAGGTTTTGAATTTGTAACACTGGATGGATATGATTTAGAGTAAATAAATTGATGGCAAGAACAGTTGAATAAGTCACACATAACATTGTTAACTCTAGCCATTTGAAAAATTATCTGTGCTACCTTACCGTTTTTCAACGAGAAAAGAAGATGAAATATAGGTTGTTCCAACAATAGCAAATGAATGGGCAATGGCTTCGTTCGCTACTCGTCCTACGATGAGAAAACCACTCATAGTAGGACTTTCAAAATAGGTAGCAACTTCGCACATTGCTTATAGGCTGTCTAAAAAGGTGGATTTGTACCTTTCTAGACAGCCTATAATACTACAAAATGGTATTGAAACCAGAAGTCATCTGAAAGGTCATTGGTCGATTCTGCTATTAAGTGAGGTTGTCCTTCCTCGTCAGTAGTAAGCCATTGTTTATCACTGTCTTGAAATACAGGATAGATGTTACCTTCAATAAATAAGTACACCGGAGGAAATACTTCAATAAAGTCATCTTCTAATGTCTTTTTTACATTTCTTATACATTTTACAAGTTCCATAAGATCACCATCAATTATTAACATTTTTACTATTTGTCTATCATACAATGATCTGTTGTAAATGTTCAATATAAAGGGACATGAAGTAAAGCTAGATTTCTAGAAGGGATTTCTAATGAGTTTACAGAATATTTAAACTAATAAAATGAAAATGGAGGGATAACGTTGAATAAGAATGTGACTGACTTAATGACAGAACTTGAGCAATCGCTCAATCAATATGTTCGAACTGATACATTTCCCTTGGCAATTCGTGTGATGAAGGATGGGGAGGAATTACCTGAAAGAGTAAAAAGACCTTATAGAGATTTAGGTGTGCGATTTAGTATTTGTCAGGCTGTATCGATGTCAAGACGATACGGATGGGCATTAGCTATGGGGGCAGAGGACCAGTCCTGTCCAATTGCCAAAATTGCCTTTGCTTTTGAAGGGGAAGTTGACTTTTATAAGTCAGGGAATTTGGCCGATGGTATGTATACAAAGACATGTGAACTAGGGGAGAAAACAGAAGCAGCAGTTCCGAAATTTTCAAAGGAAGAAGCGGGGACAATTCTAGTGGCACCTCTTACAAGGACAAACTTTCAACCCGAAGTAATCGTTACTTATGGAAATTCTGCACAAGTGATGAGGATGGTCGCTGCGGCTCTTTATCATACAGGAGGAGAATTAACTTCTACCTTCACCTCTAGGGCTGATTGTGCTGATATAGTAATTAAAACAATTCAATCGAATAAACCACAGGTGATATTACCATGCTACGGTGATCGTGTTTTTGGACAAACCCATGACCATGAAATGGCATTTGCCTTTCCTGCATCGATGATTGAAGATTTCATTGCTGGATTAAAAGGAACACACAAAGGTGGGGTGCGATATCCTGTACCAACCTACTTACGCTATGAAGCCGAATACCCAGCAACCTATGAAAAATTAAACCAAATGTTTGACTAATAGTTTTTTAGACAATAAGGAACTAATAGGGAATTTACTCTATGAGCAGAGCGTTGAAAAAGTGAGAATCACTCTTTTTCAACGCTTTCTTTATGAGCTCCGATTTTATATCTAAGAGGAAAAATGGCTCCAAACTGTAAAAAAATGATATAATATATACTTCGAGTAACAAATTAAATTTTTCATTTCATTTAGACCTAATATAGATTCAGGTCCCATATTATATCTTAAGGGGGTGTATTCGGTGAAGAAGGTTTTATACTTATTGTGTTTTTTACTATTAGTTGGTTGTGCGAATGAAGGTGACTTAACAGAGGAGACATCTTCATCAGAACCTAAAGAAGCTCCGGTTGAAGAGTTTTTCGAGGAAGAGGAAGAGATAGAACAGGATAAGCCAGAAGTAGAAGTTGAACCAGAAGTAAAAGAAGAATTAGATGAACTGATAGATGAAGAGTTTATGTGGGAAGGGCAACGAATTCGTTATTCTTCGTTCCATGAAGGGACGCTTTCAATATCCGATGTTAGCGATTCAGGTTTTTCATTTAAATTACATGCAGTGAATGGTGCTAATATGGGAGATATATGGGGAGACGCTAGATTTATAAATGGCTTCGGCTTTTATTATGATGGTGAAGGTTGTGAGCTCGTTTTTGAACCTATAGATGATGGAATTCAGATTGAAGCTAACGAGTCTTGCTTGTACTACGGCGGAATGGGTGTTTATTTTGATGGTGAATATGTACGAGAAGTAGACGAAAAGAAAGAAGATTCATTAGTTGAGTTTGATATATTCAAAACGAAAGAGCAAGATGAACATTTTCGTGAACTTGTAGGAGATGATTATGTCTTATTCACTGACCGTTTACAATTGATTCAATCAGGCGAAGATTTAGACCGTGTTGGAGCAGAAGTGTATTTGGGTGGAGTGAGAGGCTTATTCTCTATTATGGAAGCTATTATTATGTTTAATCATGATAATGAATTTTGGGCGGCGGCATTAGTGGATGATGAAGTCTATTACTATACGAATGTAGACAACTCAAAGGAAAACATTCCAGAAACAATTCGTAAGTGGATAAATAATTTCGGAAATGTCACAGTGGAATTCAGGTAAGCTATAGAGGCCGGGACAAAAGTATTTTAGCCAAAGAAAAAATCCGAACTACAATTCATCATTCTACGATTAGAATTTTGAATTAGTTCGGATTTTCTTCTGTTAAAGCACTTACTAACATAAATTTATTCGTTTTTAGAGTTGGTCATTTATTTATATCCAAGCCTCAGTTTAGAAACAGAGGTGAGTAGCTCAATTTCTCGAATGTACTTCATAAATAGCGAATTTTAAGTAGTCGCCTTCTTCAGCAGCTAATAGCTCTGGGTGGTCATAACCTGCTCCGTCCCAGTAAATTTGGCGTAGTACTTTTCCTGCATCAAGTGCTGCTTTTTTAACCATTTCTTGGAACATGTCTCCATGTACATGGAAAGAGCAGCTAGCTGTAACGAAAAAGCCTCCATCTTTCACTAGTTTCATACCATTTAGGTTAATATCTTTATACCCACCTAACGCTTTTTTTACTGCGTGGCGAGATTTTGCAAATGCCGGGGGATCAACAATGACAACATCCCATTTTTTTTCTTCTTTTACTGAATCGCGTAGAAAGTCAAATGCGTTTGCAACTACATAGTTCATTTTACCAGTAACTTCATTGAGCTCCGCATTTCGCTTTGTTGTTTCTATTGCATGCTCAGAAATATCTACTGCAGTTACATCCTTTGCCCCGTATAAACAAGCATTTAAGGCAAAAGAACCTGTATGAGTAAAACAGTCAAGAACCGTTGAGTTTTCATCAATTAACGGTTTGATTGCAGCTCGGTTTTGGCGTTGGTCAAAGAAAAAGCCTGTTTTTTGCCCGTCTTTAATATCAACAATGTATTTCACGCCATTTTCTTCTATTTCAATTTCTGTTTCTGATTCACCGTACCAAAAGCCTTTTTCTTGTGTAAGTCCTTCAAGCTCACGTACATAAACGTCATTACGTAAGAAGACTGCTTTAGGATTAAATACTTCAAGTAATCCGCTCAGTAACCACTCTTTACGTAGCTCAATCCCAAGAGAAAGAATTTGGACAACGAGAACATCTTCATATTTATCAACTATAAATCCAGGAAGGAAATCAGATTCTCCGTAGATGGCGCGGCATGAGCGTACATCTGGAATAAAGCGCTGTCTATGTGCCCATGCTTGTTCAATACGTCTTTTGAAAAAAGCCTCATCAATTTGTTCCTCTTCATTATATGAAAGAATTCGGACGATCATTTGAGAGTTTGGGTTAATATAACCTTTACCTAAAAAGTGATGCTGATGATTATAAACGTCAACTATATCTCCAGGTTCAAACTCTCCTTGAATATCTGCTACTTCGCTCTGAAATACCCAAGGATGTCCTAATTCTAATCGTTTCTTTCGTTTACGCTGTAAAATGACTTTTGCCACATTCTCAACTCCGTTTTAAATTTGTATGTATACGGCTTATATCATACAAAAATAACAGGGGGATAGCAATGGTGTTGGGAATTTTGAGTTATGAGTTATGGGTTATGAATTGTAAGTTCAAAACATATATAATTTTGGTTTTATTGATTTGTTGGGTATGGACATAATATAAAGGTAGTTGCGGAAAGGAGGATTTTGATGAACAAGGCGGTCTTTTTAGATAGGGATGGAGTTATAAATGAGGTACTTTCTTCGAGGGTAAAGTTTGTAAATAAACCAAAGGACTTGTATTTATTAGAAGGGGTAGGAGAAGCGGTAAAAGTAATAAATGAGGCTGGTTATAAAGTGTTTGTCGTAACAAATCAAGGTGGAGTAGGTCTGGGTTTTATGAAGGAGCATACTCTTCAAAAGGTCCATGAAAAAATGATAGAAGACATTCGTAATGAGGGAGGGCGTATTGATGATGTTGCTTATTGTCCTCATAATCCTCATGCAGGCTGTGCTTGTCGTAAGCCGGAAGCACAAATGTTACTTAATTTAGCGGAAAAACATCAAATAGACTTGTCAAAAAGTTATATGGTCGGCGATCGTGAGCCAGATATAGAAGCAGGAAAAAAAGCAGGGGTGAAGGAAACAATTTTTATAGGGGATGAAAAAACATCATACGGAGCAGATAAAGCATTTCCTAGTTTACTTGAAGCAGCAAAATCAATTTTTAAGGAAAGTTGTTAATTGTTAATGATTAATGGTTAATGAAACTTTTATATCATGAGGAAGAGGTTTTAATCATTAACAATAAAATAAATGCCAAGTAATTTTATTGAAACTATCCATCATTTTTGTCGTATATAAAGGTAGAGGTGATGAGGAGTGTATTCGGAATTAAATAAACAAATTGAAATTGTTAAAGAAAAGCAGTGGAAGAAGAGAAAGTGGCAGGAGCATCTTGATGAGGCAGAACGATATCTGAGAGAGGAACAACAGAAAGCTAGTACTCTTTATGAACAATTGAAAAAAGAAAAAGCAGATGTTGAGCGATTAGAACGTGTGTCGCTAACTAATCTATTTTATACGATTACAGGACGTAAGCTAGAAAAGTTAGATAAGGAGCAACAGGAATTACTAGCGGCTGAGCTAAAATATGATGAGGCGAAGAAAACGGTAGAGGATTTACAAAAGGAAATCCGTGAATTAGATATGAACTTACAGTCTGTAAAGGGTGCTCATGAAGAATATAAAGAAATTCTTGCTGAAAAAGAAAGGTTAGTACATGATGCGAGATCACTCTGGAGTGAAGAATTGTATGTTTTATCTGATGAAGAAGCTGAACTTACGTCGTCATTGAAAGAATACAAAGAAGCGATTGCTGCAGGGAATATGGCCGAAGAAGCATTAAATCAAGCAATTAAGTCTTTACAAAGTGCACAAGGATGGGCAACTTGGGATATGATTGGTGGGGGATTAATTTCAACAGCGATAAAGCATAGCCATTTAGATGATGCAAAAGAACAAATACACCGCGCTCAAATGAGGTTACGCCATTTTCAGACAGAGCTTCAGGATATAAAAAGACATTTTCATGTAGATATTGAAATAGGGAATTTTTTAACCTTTGCAGATTACTTTTTCGATGGATTAATTGTAGACTGGGTCGTTCATGGGAAAATATCAGATTCACTTAGCCAAGCAAATGAAACAAAAAGAAAGATCACGCCACTATTAAATCAGCTCAAGGAACAGAAAAGTCAGTTTGAGGAGAAACTAGAAAGTACGAAACAAGCAAGGATAAGAATGGTAGAGGAAATTAACTAACTTGTAGTACAATATGATATGATATTTGTACAAAAAGAAAGAGGAGAGAACAAGATGATACATAATACATGGCAAACAAGTGAAACTATTAGACAGGTAAAGTGCACACATACAAATGCAAAAAAATACATGGTGAACAATGTGTTAACAGAAGGAAAAATGTATGATTTGCAAAACGAAACAGAAGAATTCTATTTTGTTATTGATAACTCAGGAAAAGTCGGGGGCTTCTATAAAGAATACTTCGAAGGGTAAGCTGTCGAGCGTGTAATAATGAATGCTTGTCGGAGGTGCCTCTATTGTACAAAAAAGAGTTATATTTATACGGTCAAGGTGAAGTGAAAAAAGCGACCGTAAGAAATTACACGAAAATCGACATAGCAGAATTAATAAACATACAAAAGGAAAGTTTTCCACCCCCGTTTCCTTCAGAGCTTTGGTGGAATGAAGAGCAGTTGACGAATCATATAAAGTTGTTTCAAGATGGGGCTCTTTGTGTTGAGATTGATGGTGTACTCGCGGGCTCGATGACATGCTTATGTGTTTCCTTTAACGAAAATGAACCGAATCATACGTGGGAAGAAATAACCGACAACGGTTATATCCGCACTCATAATCCTAAAGGAAACACACTCTATGTCGTTGATATTTGTGTAAGGCCGTCTTTTCGCGAGCTGCAGCTTGGAAAAGTATTAATGCAAGCGATGTATGAAGTTGTGGTCCACTTAAATTTAGATCGACTATTAGGTGGGGGACGAATGCCGGGATATCACAAGAAAGCCGATGAGCTATCACCAGAAGCTTATATAGAAAAGGTAATTAATGGAGAGCTAAAAGACCCAGTTATCTCATTTTTACTTAAGTCCGGTAGAACACCCCATACGTTAATCAAGAACTATTTAGATGATGAAGAATCTCTAAATTATGGTCTATTAATGGAATGGAAAAATCCATTTAAATAACCTATGCAAAAGGGCTTTAAGGTAAGTATTCCATAAATAAAGAGGGTGTGACAAAAGGTCAAAAACGGACCTTTTGTCACACCCTCTTTTTACTAGAATTGTTGCTCTTCATAGGCTCTTAATTCAGCTACTAAACTTTTAAAAAGGGCTTCATCTTTCTCGTCAAGAGCTCTATCAATCTGCCTCTTTAATCGTTCGCCCTTGTTAGCTTCAAGAGATTCTTCTAATTTACTCTCGGCGACCTTTGAATATTTCTCTGTTAGATTGTAGCGCCTAATGTTTTCAATCAATGGGTCTTCGAACAATGATAAGTATCTGTTATTCATATGTCGTCCATAAAAATGGAAGACAATATAAAGATCGTCTGAAGGGTTTGACATTATTTCCCCAATAGCTCTAGAAACATCCTCTGATTTTCGGTTGCTTTTATAAAACATAAAGCCGATCTGGTCGGAACTCGTACTTGATATGACGACTGTCGTTTTATCTTTTAGTACTTCGTCTGTGAATTTAAGATTTTCTAAGATGTGATGACTTTTTACTAAGTATTCTAATAGATAACGAGCTTCTGTACGTTTTAAACGATGATTGTCGAGAAACCATTTAATGAAGCTCTTCTTTTGGCTTGTAGATACCCAATTTTTCATTCCATCACCAACCAAAACTGTGCATTTTCTTAAGTTTATCATGAGAATAGGGGAGCTCCAATTGAAATGCTTCTGAATGATAAGAAATCTAACATAGTTTTTTAATTTTCTCTTTAATCTATAAGGTTTGTTTTATATAGTCTTTTGACTTTATAAAGAGAAGAACGACTCGTCTCAACATTTTCAACCATCACTTTTGTCGTTAGCCACTTCATATTCTTTTTCATTCTGTCCATAATCGCTTTAAAAAGCTTAGCCTCATGGCTAAAACGTCCTTCTAGAAAGAGTATGACCCTAATTTGTACGTCTTTATCAGCAAACAATGGAAAGAAATTACTTATTTCTTTGCCTTCCTTAATCTTTGATGCCCCTGCCAATCCTGCAACTGTATCTCTAACTTTTAACGGTATTTCGATGGAAAGACTATTTTCATTATCAATCCGCATCCTTTTTTTAAAAGCACGTTCAAAGCCATAGAAATTTTTTACTTCGATGAAATAGAGCACTTTCTTATTTCTGTCATAAGCAATAAAGTCAACACCCTTTGAGTGACGAAGTTGCTTATAATGTTTGTTGTAAAAGGTTGTATCATCAAAGCTAATGACATCTACATGGTCAGCAAATTCAAACAATAGTCTGGATTCGATAAAGGAATTAGTCATAGAACAAATCATTCTCCTTGTTAATGAGCTGCTCAAATTCCTCTTGAATTGGATTGTGTTCTAATTCAGTTGCTGTATCTTGCGTTTCATGTTCAAGAATACCTGTCTTGTGATTTTTAAATAGGGTAATAAATTGGATATCTAAATTCTCGCAATTCTCATACTCGCAAAATAGTGAAAGCTCTTGTTGAAAGAAATAACTATGTGTTGTAATAAAAATTTGTACGCCCATTTTTGCTAGAGAGAGGAGAATTGTCTTTACAAAAGGAATCATTTTTGGGTTAAGGTTTGCTTCTGGTTCATCCCAAAATAAAATGGTGCGAGAGGATAAACTACCATTTTCTAATAGTCGCATTAAAGTTGCGAGCTTACGAAACCCTTCAGCAACTAACCCCATTGTAATCTCATTTCCATCATTAGTAAGTAAGTAATACTTATCGTTTTTTATAATCGGTTTTCCTTCAATCACGTCTTCAATCATTTTGAAGAGAGGTGTTGTATTACTGTTCACTACCTCATATTCCTTAGCCAGTAGAATACTCAAGTCTAGATACGTTTCTTCAAAAGGAAGATCGTACTCTTCATATAAACGAGCAAATGTAGTAGAAGCAGAGATAATTTCTTTAATTGGCACGTATGTGAAAGCTGGAATATCCATAGGATTAATTGAGTGTGTAATTGAAATCCCGTCCCTTGAATTTTTAGAGAAGCTACAAGAGATTGTTGTGAAATCATCCATCATCATGTCAATCGTTGCTTTTTGGTGCTCTTTATTTATCAGGTTACTAATACTATCAGCCTGAAATACACCAGTTAGTTTGTTAGCTAGTTTGTCAGTCGGTGATACATTTGGTGTAGAGTGTTGTTCGTTGTAGCTTTTGCCAATACTATACAGAGCTTTCATTAGATGAGTCTTTCCTACTCCTGTTTCACCACTAATTACATTTATATGTCTTGAAAAGTCTATCTTTAACTCTTTGAATTGACTGAACCCAGTAAAATTAGCTTGCTTTATATAGATAGGATTTGTATTGTCCATGAAAATCTTCCCCCTAATTTACTCATTACATTATTATATAATTCTTATCGATAAAACAGAAGAATTGCAGATTTTCTAGAGATAGAATGTACTAAATAAGGTATGATAAAAGATAGATTTAGTAAAGTATGGAGGTGAACTAGATTTGAATAGTAAAGACAGAAATCTATTGTCTATTGGTGCTTCAGGAAGCTTTCTCTTTATTTCTATGTATTTATATATGACGTTTCTAGAGTCTAATAACTTTTTCATATTACTAGCTATTATCATTAGTACCCCTCTACTACAAAAAGTGATTTATAATATCATCCCTAAAGATAAAAATGAACAAGAAACAAAATCTAAGTAAAACTAACTGTGTCGAAAATGCTCAATTTCTGTATAATAAAATTAGGTAAAGGTTTCCTAGGTTTGAAAAATTTCAGAAATAGAGGTAGTGAGATGGTCTTTGTAGCGATTTTATTAGCAATGATTAGCATAGCTTATAATATTAAAAATGATTTTAAGGCAAATAGCGAAATTGAAAAACTTAAGAAGAAAGCAAACAGATTAGAAATCCAAGTGATGTTTGATAGAGTGCTACGAAAGACTGAAGAATTTGATGATAGATACGAAAGGTTTCTTGGTCTATACAGTGTGTACCAGCTTGAAGGCGATGAAGAGGATTCAGAAGAGGGAGATAATAAAGAAGAATTACAGACTGAGCTAACTAGGTCTATCGGAAAATATCATAATTTGTATCGTGAAATTGAGGATTTTACTAGAGTGATTATTGAATCTGGTATACATAATGAAGATGAAATGATACAACAAATCACCCCATCCTTAAAAAAGCTTGCGATAAATCAAGCGGTATTGTTTGGGACGTTAAATGAACAAGCTGAAAGAATTGGTGTAGACCGAATGTCTAGACCAGATAGAAGAGAGTTTTATCATTTTAATCGCTTTTTAGAATTTAATACAGAGGATGATTGGTTTACACGCTTGTTAAAAGTAAGAAATGACCATAGTTTTGACATATAGAGCAATGGATAATGGTCAATGGTTAGTGTTTAATGATCAATGTAAAAGCATAAATTCCTTTGGTAATTAACAATTAGCCATTAACAATTAAGAATTAACAACTTACCAATTTTTCCTCACTTTGTTGTATAATATTTTAGTGTAGAACCTAAGTTGAAAGAGAGTGGTACGTAATGGGTCGTAAGTGGAATAATATTAAAGAAAAGAAAGCGTCAAAGGATGCGAATACTAGTCGTATTTATGCAAAGTTTGGTCGTGAGATTTATGTAGCAGCAAAACAAGGAGAGCCTGATCCTGAATCGAATCAGTCGTTACGTGTCGTTCTAGAGCGTGCAAAGACGTATAATGTACCAAAAGCAATTATTGATCGTGCGATTGAAAAAGCAAAAGGTGGAGCAGAGGAAAACTATGATGAGCTTCGTTACGAAGGCTTCGGACCGAATGGCTCGATGGTTATTGTCGATACGTTAACAAATAACGTAAACCGTACTGCATCTGATGTTCGTGCAGCTTTTGGTAAAAACGGCGGGAACATGGGTGTTAGTGGTTCTGTTGCTTACATGTTTGATGCTACTGCGGTTTTAGGAATCGAAGGGAAAACGGCAGACGATGTGTTAGAAATTTTAATGGAAGCAGATTTAGATGTACGTGACATTTTTGAAGAGGGTGAATCTGTCATCGTGTATGCTGAGCCAGACCAATTCCATGCAGTACAAGAGGCATTCAAAAATGTAGGTATAACTGAATTTACTGTGGCAGAGCTTACAATGCTTGCACAAAATGAACTAGCACTTCCAGAAGATGCACAAGTCCAATTTGAGAAGTTGATTGAGGCTTTAGAAGACTTAGAAGATGTGAGACAAGTGTATCACAATGTAGATTTAGGTGAATAAGCTAAATTGAGTGATATGCTTAGCTGATATAATCAGAAAAATAGAGAATAGATAGACAGTAGAGAGGTTCGACTTCAATACTGTCTTTTCTGTTTTGAAGAGAAAGAAAGTATGGTTAGAGGTGATTGAATCTTTCGATAGTTAGAATAATTAAATACTTTGGTTGGAGTGGGAAATTTAATATGATTATATGGGGAACGGTAGTAAATGTTTTTACTATTATAATAGGGTCCTTACTGGGGCGCCTTTTTAGGAATATTAGTGAAAGACTTAAAACATCTATCATGCAAGTGATTGGGCTGGCTGTCATCATGACGGGGTTAAGCCTAGCTTTGCAAACGGAAAATGTTTTAATTCTTATTATAAGTTTAATTATAGGTGTTACTATTGGTGATTACATAGGAATTGAAGATCGATTACAGCAAGCTGGCAAGTGGATGGAAAAGAAAATGGGCAAAAAATTCAAAGGGAACATTGTCACGGGCTTTGTCAGTGCAACATTAGTCTTTTGTACTGGAGTGCTGTCTATACTGGGCTCGATTGATAGTGGGATGCATAACAACCATGAAATACTCTATTTTAAAGCGGCGATGGATGGTGTTGCATCTATCATTTTCACTTCAACCTTTGGAATTGGAGTCATTTTCTCCGCAATTCCTGTATTTCTATACCAAGGCTCATTAACAGTGTTGGCGTACGTTGTCAGTTTATATATTGACCCCAATTTGATGAACGATATCACCCTAGCTATTTCTACCGTTGGAGGAATCTTGCTGATGGGGATAGGATGCAATGTCATGGGATTAATGAAAGTCCATGTCGGCAACATGCTACCTGCTATTTTTGTCGCAGTATTGTTCGGAATTTTCATGTAATAATGGTGGAGAAAGCTTGATGTATAAACGGATTTTGTTAATTTACTAGAGATAAATACTACTTTCCTATCCTTTTTCTTTGTGAACAAATTCTACTATGCAGATTTTGTGCTGTTATTATTGATGTGTAAATACCGTATGTATCTAGATGACTCTTTCCGCTTTCAGTTAAATCCCATTGATAGTTTGCTAGGACTTCTTCGGTATTTTTTGCTTCTATAATATCAAACCAGGAACAGTTTTATCAAGTACGACAATATTGAGTTCTTTTTTTTCTTCCAAAAACCACATAACAGAAAACAGACTTATCCCTATTAGTAGGGCTAATCTGAAAGTGAAATACGTTTCATTTACACACACTCGCTTTATTAAAATGTTTTTAGTCCTTTATTCTTTACAATCAATTTAATTATAAGGGGCATTTTCACAGATAGATA
Source organism: Bacillus sp. FJAT-45350 (assembly GCF_002335805.1). Classification (NCBI taxonomy): domain Bacteria; kingdom Bacillati; phylum Bacillota; class Bacilli; order Caryophanales; family Bacillaceae; genus Bacillus; species Bacillus sp. FJAT-45350. Next base: position 907,779 of record NZ_NISU01000001.1, read on the forward strand.
GTTAAATAATATGGCTTTTTCTACTTAGACATTAGCCTGAACACTATTACTCCTTTTGCATAGAGTATATCTTGTAAGCTGAAATATCAAATGAAGGAGTGTTCTAAATGGCAGGTTATGCAGGAGGATTCTCTTTAATCGTAGTGTTGTTTATTTTATTAATTATTGTTGGCACATCTTATGTTGGTGTGTAAATAAACTAAATGGACTGTCCCTACTAAATTAGTAGGGGCAGAGATTTTAGAATACACTCTAGGCCACGTTGAAGAGCACTTGAATGAAAGCAATGTTTATTACATGAGGAAAATTCAAATTTCTTAGTAACAACTTTACCATTATTTTAATAACATAGTTACTATAGCTCCACTGATTATTAACTGAGAGGAGGATTCATTATGAACAACCCATTATTTAATAATATTGAAAAGAAAACTGGGGTAAAAATGGATGAGGTTATGAAGTTAGTAGGTAATGTTCAAAATGCTAACTTTAATGATGAGGCAACTGTGCGCTCAATTATTAAGCAGGTGGCACAAATTGCGAACAAACCAGTAAAACCAGAAATGGAAGACCAAATTGTAAATTCAATTATTAATAATAAAGAACAAATGGATTTTGGCACGATTGCTAAAATGCTAGATAACAAGAATAAGTAATACGTTTATCGGTGTCTGGTAGCAATCTTTTGCTACCAGACACCATTCAATTTCCGGAAAATAATCCTCCTTAAAAGGAGGCACTTAAAAAGTTCAATCTAGACTATTCGAGAAGCAGTAATGGCTCCGCACGTTGCGCGCTTGCTATGAGAAAACCACTCATAACAAGCTTTTGAAAAGAGGCAACTGCTTCGCACATTACTTCAAGTCCACAAAAAAGTGAAAATCACACTTTTTTGTGGACTCCTTAAAAGAAGTTTGGATTTTATGTACATAATGCAGTAAAATAAACTGTTGTAATAGTGGACAAGTAGTTAATTAGGAAGGGTTGAGATGATTGAAGCGTAATATGAAGAATTCAATCGAATTATTAGCTCCTGTTGGAAACTGGGAGTGTTTACGAGCAGCTGTTGCAAATGGAGCAGACGCTGTCTTTTTCGGTGTTGATAAATATAATGCCCGAGTTCGTGCTAAAAACTTCACAATGGAAGAATTGCCAACAATTATGGCATATTTGCATAAATATAATGTACGTGGATACGTAACATTTAATATATTAATTTTTGAAGATGAATTAACAGAAGCAAGAACATTAATTGAAGCTTGTATGGATGCTGGTGTTGATGCGTTGATTGTACAGGATATGGGGATTGTTCAATTAATTCGTGAAATCTCGCCAGATTTTCCAATTCATGGTTCAACTCAAATGACAATCACTTCACCTGAGGCTGTTGATTTTCTAGGTCCATATGACCTTGAAGTGGTCGTGTTAGGTCGAGAAAATAACATGAAGCAGATTAAAACGATTGCCAACAAATCAGAAACGCCATTGGAAGTATTTGTTCATGGTGCACTTTGTGTGTCTTATTCAGGCCAATGCTTGACGAGTGAAATGTGGGGTGGACGCTCAGCGAACCGTGGTGAATGTGCGCAAGCCTGTCGTCTTCCTTATGACTTAATTGTAGACGGTGTGCGTAAGGAAATGGGGAATATTGCATACGTTTTATCTCCTAAGGATTTAGCAGCGATTGAGCTAGTTCCCGATTTAATTGAAGCTGGGGTTTCTTCTTTTAAAATTGAAGGACGTTTGAAATCACCTGAATATGTAGCCAATGTCGTTAGTAAATATCGTAAAGCAATTGATGAATATTTGGCTGGATCAGACTATACCCCTTCTAAAGAAGAAATTCGTGAATTACAACAAAGCTTTAGCCGCGGGTTTACTCATGGATTCTTAATAGGAACAAACAACAAAGAGCTATTAGATGGTACTTTCCCAAAAAGCCGTGGTGTTTATTTAGGTACGGTAAAAACTGTCTTAAAAGACGCTGTTGTTTGTGAATTAGAAGCCCCAATTAAGCGTGGGGACGGAATTGTATTTGATGCTGGACGTCCAGAGGAAAAAGAAGAAGGTGGACGTATTTACGATCTTCGCAAAAAGGGTAAGAAGTTAGAAGGAGAAGTTCAAGAAGGTATTATTGAACTTATTCCAGGCCGTCACGATGTTAACCTAACTAAAGTAAAAGTGGGGGACCGTATTTGGAAAACGAGTGATCAGGAGCTAGATAATCGCCTAAAGAAAACGTATGAAGTAGAACAAGCTTATAAACTATTCCCTATTAAAATCAAAGCAACAGGAAAAGTTGGATCAACACTTACATCTATTTGGCAAGATGTTGCAACTGGCCACACAGTTACGATTGAGTCAGAGGTTCTTTTAGAGGAAGCGTTGAAGCGACCATTAACAACAGACCTTTTACAGGAGCAATGGGGACGTCTTGGGGGAACAATCTTTGAATTGGTGAATGTTGAAGCTAGATTTTCTGGAGATGTTATTGTTCCAATGAAAGAGTTAAACAGAATTCGTCGTGAAGCTGTTGAGCAATTACTAGAGCTAAGATTAAAACCAAGACAATATAAACGTCATACAGTACAATCTGAAAATAAAACCGTTTCTTCTAAATCTATTGATGAGAACAACCAATTAATTGCATTATGTCGTACAATGGACCAAATTAAGGCTGCTTGTGAAACGGATGCTGATTATATATATGCTGATTTTGAGTTTACGACAGATTACCCTGCTGCTGTTAAGGTAGCGAGAGAATTTAACAAGCCGATTGCTTTAGCAACGCCACGTATTCATATGCCTGGAGAAAATGGAATCCTTAACGGTATTCTGAAAGCTGATCCGGATGCAGTTTTAGTAAGAAGCTTAGGTGCTCTGCAGTATTACACATCTCAGAATCTCTCAATAAAGCTAATCGGAGACTTCTCACTAAATATTGCAAACCATAAAGCGGTAGATATGTTTTTGAATCATGGATTAGAACGAGTAACACCATCTTATGACTTGAATATCCAACAAGTAATCGATCTTTTGAGCGAAGTAGATGGACAAGGAACGGAAATCGTTATTCACCAGCATTTACCGATGTTCCATACAGAGCATTGTGTGTACTGTACATTTTTAAGTGAAGGCACAGATTACACGAATTGCGGTCGACCATGTGAAGAGCATCGTATTTCACTTGAGGACCGAGTAGGATTTTCACACCCAGTTCGAGTAGACATTGGCTGCCGAAACACTGTTTATAATGCAATTGAACAATCGGGTGCTGAATATCTTCCACAATTTAAGGAGCTCGGAGTAAGAAACTACAGAGTAGAATTCCTTGAAGAAGACGGTGCAAAGGTACAAGAAGTACTGGCATTATATCGTCAAGCATTAGAAGGAGAGCGCACAGGTACTAGCGTATGGAAAGCATTAAAAGCCACGAACCAACTTGGCGTAACTAGAGGACAGTTGGTTAAATAATGAATAGTGCGGGAGAAAACATCATTGTTTTCTCCCTTTTTGTGTAATAGGTTCAAAATTGCGAATTGCGAATTGCAAATGGCACAGACAGAAGAGGATTGAACTATAGTTTTTGTCCAGACAAAACTAGGAGCAGCCAAACCATTAATTTTTCATATTTAATTAGCAATTCGCCATTTGCAATTCGTAATTTAATAAATTTTTTGTATTTTCCCCTTTCCTACGGTACTGTTAGGGTAGGAGATTTTTCATGGAGGTAATAGTAGTGGTTGATAAGAAAAATGATGAGGAATTAGTTGAAGATTTAGATGCGGAAGAGCCTTCTTTGGAAGACTTTTTAATAGAAGAAGAGGATGACGAGAAGGACATTAAAAAGAAAAAGCGTAATAAAGGCTTTAAGAAATTAATAGCCATTTCAATTGCTTTTCTCCTTGCTCTTAGTGTGTTTGGGACATTATTTAGAACGTTTTCTCTCGATGCGATTGCCTTTTTAAAGGCATCTTACCAACTTTCCCAGCAAGAAGATGTACAGGAATGGAAGCAATCGATTGTGACCGTTCAAGGGGAAGGGTCAAAAGGGACTGGTTTCTCTATATCGGAAGATGGCTGGATTGTCACGAATCGCCATGTAATTGAGGATGCACATCAAATTATCGTTTCGTTTCAAGATGGAGAATTATTCGAGGCTAATGTAGTAGAAAGTTATAATGATGTGGATTTAGCCTTTTTAAAGGTTGAAGGTGAGGGGCTGCCATTTCTAGAGCTGAGTGAAGAAAGAGGAGTAAGTGGTGAACGTATTATTGTCATTGGAAATCCTCTTGCTTTTACACGAATTGTCAATGAGGGCGTAATCTTAGAGGACCCAAATAGACCGCAAGTGACTGCTATTTCTGCACCAATTTATCGAGGAAATAGTGGTAGTCCTGTCATTACAGAAGACGGTCAAGTCGTAGCGGTTGTATTTGCAAAAACCGTACCAACGTTTCAAAATCAAAACCAAACAGTTGGTTTAGCGGTTCCAATTGAATATGTTCAAGAAAGGTTAGATGTCTTACAGTAAACAAAAGGAAGGAGGGGATTTCATGGATAAGTCACAGTTAAAGTTCTATGCGGTTCAAGCAAGACGAGAGCTACTAAAAGGTGTAAGAGGGCGTTTGCAGAGTCTAGGCTTGGAAGAAGAAGAAGGGCTTGAAATAAAGGAGTTTGGTAATAAACTTTACGTCAATCATACTGTCTATCCGATACAAATGAAGGAAACGTTTATGCAGTTACAGCATGAACTCAACGAAAAAGGGGTTGAGCAAGTTGTCGATGATGTAGCTTTTACGTGGTTTAACCGAGTAGTAGCAATGAGATATATGGAGTTAAATGGATATACTTCTGAGACTGATTTTGTTATTGATAGTAAGGGTGTTGATGAAGCTACATATCGATTACAACTTCTATCTCATTGTTACAGACTTCATACTTTGCTACCTTTTTTATTTGAAAAAGAGCTTGATTCTACGGCACTTTTATTACCTGACAATTTAGTAGATGAACAATCATTTATTAGTAGACTTATTCAAGAAATAACTCCTGATAACTTCTTTGAACATACAAGTAACAGTAGAAAGAAAGGGAATGTTGAAGTTGTTGGTTGGCTTTTTCAATATTATATGACTGAAAAAAAGGCAGAGGTTGGTGGACTACGAAATACCTCTGTACAAAAGGAGAATCTTCCATATGTAACACAATTATTTACACCGAAATGGATTGTGAAGTATATGATCGAGAACTCATTAGGTAAGTTATATGATGAAGCATATAAAGGGAATCAGCTTTCAAGGACCTGGGACTATTATATTAAATCAGAACATACTTTAAATATCGTTACTGATATTTCTTGTATTGAAGATATAAAAATAATCGATCCTGCTTGCGGTACAGGACATATTCTTACTTATGTATTTGACTTTTTATATGATATGTATGAAGAAAGAGGGTACGCAGCAAACACAATACCATCTCTTATTTTAAAGAAAAACCTATTTGGCTTAGATATAGATAAGCGTGCGTTAAAAATTGCTAAATTTGCATTAGCAATGAAAGTTTTCGAGAAGAAACAGACTGCACAGATTAGCATTGAAGAAATGAATATATATGAAATTATCGATACAGATTGGTCACTTTCAGAAGAGAGTATACATGCTGTCATTACTTCAGACAAAGAACATGATCAAATAAGGTCATTACAACAACTCTTTCAAGATGGTAAGCAGTTTGGCACTCTATTAAAACCGCCAGAAGTACAATACAGGGATTGGATTATTCGAATCGAAAGCTTAGAGAAGGAAAATAAAATCGTAACTGAGTTAAAGGATAAGTTGTTACCTTTATTTAAGCAAGGACAGCTTTTATCAAATACATATGATGTCGTTGTCACGAATCCACCATATCATAGTAAATATAACGCTGAATTAAAAGCCTTTATGAAAAAAGAATACAACGATTATAAGTCTGATTTATATTCAGCCTTTATCTATCGTACGATAAATATGACAAAAGCGAATGGGTATGCTTCTTTGATGACACCCTTTACGTGGATGTTTATATCTACACATGAAAAACTAAGAAACTATATAACTAAAAATCAAACAATTTCTAGCTTAATACAACTAGAGTATTCAGCTTATAAAGAAGCGACAGTCCCGATTTGTTCCTTTGTTATCCAAAATCAAAAAGAAGATGATAGAGGTGAATTCCTATCGCTGACAAATCTAAAGGGGGAACAATCGGTACATGTAAAAAAAGCGATGCAAAAAAAAGTTTCTTATCGATACCGTGCAAGGACCAAAGATTTCTCATTAATACCAACCTCCAGTATTGCTTATTGGATTAGCGACCACGTAAAAAATTTATTTCTAACAGGCTCAAGTTTGTCTGATGTAGCAGAAGCGAGAAAAGGGTTAGATACGGGGAATAATGAACGCTTTTTACGTATGTGGTATGAGATATCATTCGATAAATTCATTACAAATGCTAGAAATAGTGATGAAGCTATGGAGTTAAGCGGAAAGTGGTTTCCGTATAATAAAGGGGGAGAGTTCCGTAAATGGTATGGTAATCAAACCTATGTAATAAATTATGAGAATAATGGGGATGAATTACGAAAGTTTCAAAAATCGAATTTACGCAGTGCCCATCTTTATTTTCAAGAATGCGTCACTTGGTCATCAATTAGTTCATCTTATTTTGGTGCGCGTTTTTCACCTCATGGTTTCTTATTTGATAACGGTGGCTCCTCTATTTTTGCAAAAGACATAAATATTTATTATTTATCTGCATTTCTAGCTTCTAAGGTCAGTTCATTCTTTCTTGCGATTATGAATCCGACGTTGAATTGCCAGCCAGGAAATGTTGGTCGAATTCCATACATAAAACCGGATAAACAAACAGAATTAAAAGTAATAAAACTGGCAAAATCTTGTATACACATTTCGAAACAAGATTGGGATTGCTATGAAACTTCATGGGGTTTTAAAGAGCATCCCTTTATTACATATAAAAATCTATCCAGTTCTTTAAAGGAAATATTTCAAATCTGGCATCACGAGACTGACAAACGGTTTTGCATGTTGAAGGACCAAGAAGAAGAAATCAATCAATTCATTAGTTTTCTTTATGGTCTTGAATCAGATGTAGTTGGAAAGGTAGTCGATTCAGAGGTAACGATACGGAGAGCAGACGCTACACGAGATGCGAAGTCCTTTCTTTCATATTTTGTCGGCTGTGTTATGGGACGTTATTCAATTGATGTGAATGGAGTTGCATTTGCAGGAGGTGGTTGGAAGGACGAGCTTTATCCTACCTTTAAGCCGAATAAGAATGGCACGATTAACCTTACAGAAGAACTCATCATTCGTTTACGAGAGTTTTTAGTGTGCTGCTTTGGTGAGAGTTCTGAAGACAATATAGAATGGCTCGCACAATCACTTTACAAGAAAGACAATGAAACAGCAGCAGAGAGGCTAGGACGTTATTTTAGAAATGAATTTTTTAACGACCATGTTAAAGTCTACCAGAAGAGACCAATCTACTGGCTAATAGATTCAGGGAAGGAAAAAGCAGTGCAAATACTTCTTTATATTCATTGCTATAAAGAAGATACTTTACAGCAAATCCAAGATTATTGTGTAAGAAAAAAAAGAGAGTATGAGCATGAACTTGAACAGCTTAGGTTGAGCAAACAGAGTCAATTGGAAAAAAAGAAACAGTTGCTACAAAAGAAAATAGGGGAATTAGATTTATTTCAAATACAACTAACTGGGCTTATCTATGCAAAGGTTAATATTAATTTAGATGAAGGTGTACAAAGAAATTTTAGGAAGCTACAGAGTATATTGAGAAAATGCTAAGGGTGAAATTAAAAATTTTATTTAAATAAGAGTTGTTTTTAAGTACATATCCTTTTAAGTCCCTGTAAATACTAGGAAAAAGTCAATAAAGTCTTTTTCAAAGGGACAATTAAGAAAATGAGTATACAGAAGCAGTAAACAAAACAGAATGAATTTGGTTAATTGAGCTAGAAAAAAGGCTAGACAAGCTCCGGAAGTGATAACTCTATCAATAGTTTGGTGTTACTGATAAACCAAAATGGGAACTCGAATAGAAATGCCTATGATTTTTTTATGAGGAAAAACTCCATTGGAATGGGAGACCGTTAAAGGAAAGAGATATAAAGCCAATACGTGAACTTCTAGAAACAATTATCAATGAGAGGGTTAACAACACTTAACCCTCTTCTCGAAAGATGGCATAGAATAATTTAAACCAAGCTTCTTATCGCTTCACATATTCTGCCAATATTGAATAATAGTGAGATTAGTTATTTTATAGTTGTGATCAAAAGGAGAGTGGACTAAAAAGCAGAACCCTGATAGATCCTACTTTTTAGTCAATATATCCTTCTGCTTTTAGCTTATCTAAAACTAGTTTGTCTGTTTCGAAAGCTAGTTCTGGTAAATCAGAATAAGAGAAATAATTTACTTCACTTAAATCGTCGTTTGCTTGAAGGCTTCCTCCAATTTCTTCTGCTAAAAACCAAATTCCGACTGTCTGTTGTTTTGGGTTATGGAAGTTTGAATGGACTTCATAGACGCGTTGGACGTTAATTTCAATTCCAGTTTCTTCGTTAAACTCCCTAATAACAGCTTCTTTCACATCCTCATCGTATTCAACGTAACCACACGGAATGCACCATTTGTCTTTATAGCTAATGTTACGTTTTCCTAAGAGAACCTGCTTATTTTTAATAACAATCGCCGCAACGCCAACAATTGGATTTTGATAGAATACAAATCCACAGTCAACGCACTTTGGTTTATTCTTATCCTGTTCACTATTTATAGTAAGTTTTCCTCCGCATTTAGGACAAAATTGATATCGCATAAACTACTCCTTTTGATATAATGTTTCGACACAATTAAAGAAAAGTAAAATAAAATAAAAGACCGTTAAGATCCTAAATGGTTAGATCTTAACGGTTTTAGATTATTCACTAATAATTGTATCAAGTGCTATCTCAATCATTTGATTAAATGTTAATTGTCGTTCTTCAGAAGTAGTTTGTTCACCTGTAATGAGATGGTCACTAACAGTAAGAATGGATAGTGCTTTTGCTTTATAGCGAGCAGCAATTGTATAAAGAGCAGATGACTCCATCTCAACAGCTAGTGAGCCGTGCTTAGCTAGAAGAGGCACGAACTGTTCGTCATTATCGTAGAAACAGTCACTCGTAAATACATTACCTACATGTACCTTTTTGCCACTTTGTTTCACTACGTCATATGCATTTTTCAACAAATCAAAATTAGCAGTTGGAGCATAATCTAATCCTTTAAACTGAACTTTGTTTACTGCAGAATCAGTTGATGCCGACATAGCGAGAATAACATCTCGAACATGAACGTCATCTAAGAAAGCCCCGCATGTTCCTACACGAATTAATGATTTTACATTATATTCGTTAATCAGTTCGTGGACATAAATAGAAATAGACGGTACACCCATTCCTGTTCCTTGAACTGAAACCTTCTCACCTTTATACGTACCTGTAAAACCTAGCATCCCTCGAACTTCATTATATTGTTTCGGATTCTCTAAAAAAGTTTCCGCAATATACTTTGCTCGTAAAGGGTCTCCAGGTAATAAAATCTTATCAGCAATTTCACCTTGTTTTGCATTAATATGTACACTCATAATTTCACCCTCAATCTTAAAAATAAAAACAGTTCCTATATATTATATCTTTTTACCCCTTTATTATCCATTTATCTGATTTTGACTTGAAGAAATAATATGCAGAGATAACGAACTTTATTTATGTTTTTTATAGAAACATTCGTTTATTATCATTTGTGAACCTTGTAAGTTATGGATTTCTACGATATTATTTGCATTATAAACGAATAAAGGGGAAATTACATATGTATGGACAACCGTTAAGCAACAAATCAAAGAAAGTCATGTTATTAGGTTCTGGTGAGTTAGGGAAGGAAGTTGTCATAGAGGCACAACGTTTAGGAGTTGAGACAATAGCTGTCGACCGTTATGAACATGCTCCAGCTATGCAGGTGGCGCACCGTTCTTATGTAGTCGATATGTTAGACGGGGAAGAGCTGCGTCGAATTATTGAAGATGAACAGCCTGATTATATCGTTCCTGAAATTGAAGCAATTGCTACAGACACATTACTAGAATTAGAGCAAGAAGGCCTACATGTTGTTCCTACAGCTAAGGCAACAAAGTTAACGATGGATCGTGAAGGGATTCGCCGTCTTGCTAGTGAAGAGTTAGGGTTACCAACAGCAAAATACGCTTTTGCAGACACTTTAGAGGAATTAGAATTAGCTGTTAAGGAAATTGGAACACCGTGTGTAATAAAACCGATTATGAGTTCATCTGGTAAAGGTCAAAGTGTATGCCATACAATTGAGGATGTTGAAAAGTCTTGGACGATTGCATTAGAAGGTGCGCGAGCAAAGAAAACTCGTGTCATCGTTGAAGAATTTATTCACTTTGAATCGGAAATTACGCTTTTAACGGTTCGGTCGGTTTCTGGTACTTCTTATTGTGCGCCAATTGGTCATGTACAAGAAGATGGTGATTATATTGAGTCTTGGCAACCACATGTTATGACAGAGGGGCAAATTACAGAAGCAGAAGAGGTAGCAAAGAAAGTTACCGTTGCATTAGGTGGCTATGGTTTATTTGGAGTGGAGCTGTTCATTACAGATAAGGGAATTTATTTTAGTGAAGTTTCTCCTCGTCCACATGATACAGGCATGGTTACTCTGGCTACTCAAGAACTATCAGAATTTGCCCTTCACATTCGAGCAATATTAGGGTTTCCGATTCCTGAAATCCGTTTACTCTCACCAGGAGCAAGTAGAACTATTAAAGCTTGGGAAGAAAGTAAGGATTATCAAATATGTGGTGTAGAGGATGCTTTAGAAATACCTCGTACACAAGTAAGGCTTTTTGGAAAGCCTGAAACGAAGATAGGGCGTCGTATGGCGGTCGTTCTACATACAGCAGAAACTGTTGAAAGTGCACGGGAAAATGCAAAACTATCAGCAGATAAAATGAAGATCAATTATGAAAAATAAATTAAGGAATTAACGTGTAGTCGCTGAAAATAAGACTGTGTAGATTAAATTTTCTGTTAATCTGGAAAATAGTTCGTGACATTTTATAAATAGAAGATAAAATCAAAGAAAAGGGAAATGTAGGTATTTGAAACCGACTATTATCCCTTTTTCTTGTGAATTTCTACAGTTCCTATATATAAGCCTCTATAGTTTAGTAAAAAGGAGGACTCATATGTGTCTATAATTCTGTTACTAAATAAGAAGCTTGATTGAAAAAGTCGACTGATAATGAATTGAATTGTTTGAACACTTCAATCGATTATGTTACAACTATTATAAGGAAAAAACTTAATATAAACCACTCTAGGGGTGCTATCTAGCTGAGAATGACTAAATGTCATACCCTTATTACCTGATCTAGTTCATACTAGCGTAGGGAAGAAGTGTACGAACCTATCAGTTTTTTGATTTAAAGTTGAAACTGACAACCACTTCTTGCCATATGGTGAAGTGGTTTTTTATTTATTGGAGGCAAATACATGACTGAAAGATTAAAGGCTGTGTTACACCAAGTAGAAGAAAGACAGGAAGAATTAATTGAATTACTCAAAACACTTATTTCATTTGAAACTCCGGCACCACCAGCGAGAAATACGAAAGAGGCTCAATTATATGTTGCGGATTTGCTAGAAAAATTAGGGTTTAACATTGATATGTGGGATGTATATCCGAATGATCCAAATGTTGTAGGTGTACGAAAAGGAACAAATAACACTCAGCATAAAAGCTTAATAATCAATGGACATATGGATGTTGCGGAGGTAAATGAAGATGAAGAGTGGGAAAAAGACCCGTTCACGCCTATTGTAAGAGACGGAGTTGTTATAGGCCGCGGTGCAGCTGATATGAAGGGTGGATTAGCGGGGGCAATTTTTGCTCTAACTCTTTTAAAGGAACAAGGAATTGATTTACCAGGAGATATTATTTTTCAATCAGTCATAGGAGAAGAGGTAGGCGAGGCGGGTACACTAGAATGCTGTAAACGTGGTTATGACGCTGACTTTGCCCTTGTGGTTGATACGAGTGATTTGCATATTCAAGGTCAAGGTGGAGTCATTACAGGTTGGGTTACAGTAAAAAGCAGTCAGACTTTCCATGATGCAACAAGAAGAAATATGATCCATGCGGGTGGAAAGCTTTTCGGAGCAAGTGCAATCGAGAAGATGATGAAGGTGATAGCAGGATTGCAAGAACTAGAAAGGCATTGGGCTGTCACAAAAAGTTATCCAGGTTTTTTACCAGGGACCAATACGATTAATCCAGCAGTTATTGAAGGTGGACGTCATGCAGCTTTTATAGCGGACGAGTGCAGACTTTGGATTACAGTTCATTATTATCCGAATGAAACATATGAAGACGTTTCAAAGGAAATTGAAGAGCATATTTTAAATGTAGCAAAAGGTGACCCATGGTTAAGAGAGAACCCTCCAACATTTACTTGGGGAGGAACGTCAATGATTGAGGACCGTGGAGAAATTTTTCCTTCTTTAGAAGTTGATCCTACTCATGCTGGGGTGCAGTTACTAGCAAAAACTCATGATACTGTATTAGGAAAAGATTCAATTATTGATGTCTCTCCAACCGTAACAGATGGTGGCTGGTTAGGAGATGCAGGAATCCCTACTGTTATTTATGGTCCAGGAGATTTACAAAATGCTCACTCTGTTAATGAACAAGTGTCAATTGAACAGTTACTAGAGTTTACAAAAGTATTAGTGAAGTTTATATATGATTGGAGTCACACAAAACGATAATGAGGAGTGTTTAGAGATGAAATTTAGTCAACGATTACATACGGAATTACAGCCAATATGGAGAAAAAATCATAATCATCCATTTGTTAAAGGAATAGGTGATGGTACGTTAGATAAGGATAAGTTTCGTTTTTTCATGATTCAAGATTATTTATATTTAATTGATTATGCGAAGCTATTTGCTCTTGGGGCAATTAAAGCAACGGATGTTGAGACAATGGGGAAATTTGCAAATCTATTAGACTCTACATTAAATGAAGAAATGTCTCTGCATCGTCAATATGCAAAGAAATTTGAGATATCTGAAGAGGAATTAGAAACAGCGAAGCCTTCGCCGACAACGTTAGCATATACTCATTACATGCTACATGTTGGTCAAAATGGAACATTAGCGGATTTAGTTGCTGCACTTTTACCTTGCATGTGGAGTTATAATGAGATTGGTAAAGAGCTAAATCAAATTCCAGGCGCTGCGGATCATGAATTTTACGGTGAATGGATTGAAATGTATAGCTCGAAAGAATTTAGCGAATTAACGGATTGGACGATTAATTTACTAGATGAATTAACAGATGGCATGAAGGAAGTAGAACTTAAAAAGCTAGAGGAAATCTTCTTAAATACAACTCGTTTTGAATACATGTTCTGGGATATGTCTTATAATGAAGCAATGTGGCCGATGGACGAGAAAAATTAATTATGAATGATGGGTTATGAATAATGAATGGAAGAGGGTGAGACAAAAGGTTGTTTTTTTCCTTGTGTCTCACCCTCGATGCAATGAGCTTCACCGCCACCATCTTTTAAAAGACCGTTGTGAGTGTTTTTTTCACAACGGGCTTGTGGCGAGTGAAGCCAATGCTATTACTTAAACTTGTTTTTTCCCAATCTCTTACTTTTTATATGTTCATTCTAGGGTTAATGTGATGAGACCGATTTCGGGGCGGTTGAATATTCTGAATGGAAAAGAGCTGTTTCCAAGTCCTCTATTCACAATCATCGTTGTGTTGTTTTGGTTATAACTACCGGACGTATAGGGTGGCAATATGCCTTGATTAGGAGAGAAGAGACCGCCGATAAAGGGAAGTCTGATTTGACCTCCGTGAGCATGTCCTGAAAACACTAAATCAACGTCATACTCTGAATAAAGAGAAAATATCTCTGGTCGATGTGCTAGAAGAATAGAAAACTCATTTTCTAGTGCTTTTTCTAAAAGAGTTAAATTCACTCCTTCTAATATACCATCCTCTATCTCGCTCAGATGAAAGCCAGGCCGGTCGTCAATGCCGATAAGTTGAATCATCTCCCCATCTATTGAAATCATCTCTAGTTCCTCTCTAAGGAATCTAACACCTAAGCCTACCAATTGTGATTCAAGAGAGTATTCGTTCATCGCCCATTTCTCATGGTTTCCAGTTACAAAATAAGTAGGGGCGATTTCTACTAATTTTTCCATCAATAGGATTCCTGCATCGAGCCCATCCTTTTGCCAACCAACTAAATCCCCGGTAAAGACAATGACGTCAGGATTTGTCTGCTCAACCTTATGAATTAAACGATGTTGATTGTCACCAAAGCTTTTATTATGTAAGTCTGATAAGTGGGCAATCTGAAACCCATTAAACGATTCTGGTAGTGTCGATGAGTGAATTGTTTTTTCTGTTATTACAATTGAGTTATTTTGAAAATATAAGAAACCTGTTAGGAAAACAAGTAAGCTTGCTAATAAGATTATCTTTTTTAGCTTCACACTATCACCTCATGTAGAAATACAATGCTTAAATACAAGTGTAACAAAAATCCTAAGAAATAACTGTAAATCTGCTTTATTTGTATATCCTTTTAGAAATCAGCTAGTATACTGTACAATAATGTAAACATGAGTAAATGAGGATGTGTTGTTGATGAATCGACTAGAGAGGGATGGATATACGGTCTATCCGATAAGTGTGCCAACGAAGGGTAGTCTTGAAACGTATAATTTTTATGTAGTGAAGCATTTGAACGGATTAAGTCTACTAGATGCGGGAGTTAATAATGAGGCATGTTGGACTAGTTTAGAAAAGTCATTGGCTGAACAAGGGTTGTCTGTTCGTGATATGACAGAAATCCTACTAACCCACCATCACGGTGATCATGTAGGGCTAGTGAATCGATTGACAAAACAGCATGACATACCAGTGTATGCTCATCCTGATGCGATTCCAAGGGTGAAACGAGACCAAGAGTTTCTAACAATGAGAGTGGAGTTTTTTGAAAAGCTATATCGTGAAATGAATTGTGGTGAAGCAGGGGAGCGACAAGTTGAGCACTTAAAGGAATCCATTGAAAAAAATAAGCATTTAGCACTTCAGTCTCCTATTACGTCGTTAATAGAAGGGGATACCATTCTGGAATTTGAAGTAATCGAATTACCAGGACACGCTCCTGATCAAATAGGATTCTACGATAAAAAAAGAAAATGGTTATTTGGTGGTGACCACCTCATTCAACATATTTCAAGCAATGCTCTAGTAGAGCCTACTGCTACAGGTGAACGAAATCGTTCGATTGTGCAATATATAGATTCTCTTCATCGATGCTCGAAGTTACATATGGATACTGTTTTTTCAGGTCATGGATTGATTATAAACGAACCAATAGTACTAATAGACAAAAGACTTGCCGGAATAGAGAGAAAGTCAGCAAGAATCTTAGAATTGATTATTAATGGTTTACATACAGGGAGCGAAATCGCTCAAACTTTATATCAAGCAGTTTATGAAAAGCAATTTGCCTTAGTTATGTCAGAGGTAATTGGACATTTAGATTTATTAGAGTATAGAGAAATGATTGAAAAGAAAATGGTAAATGGTATATGGCATTATTATAGTTAGGAAGAGTAGAGATAGAAAAAAGATTAATTATTTTTTGGAGAGGGTGTCCCAGAACCATTTTGGGATACCCTCTCCTTCTTTTTTTAACCATGTAAAAGTAGACTTTTTTTAATTTTATTATGACAAAATCGAGAATATCTGGTATTATAGCAATAATGATAATCATTATTGATGACAATTTTTATGAGGTGATAAAATATGAGTAAGGTTTGTCTATGTAAAGAAAATTTCAAAACAAAAAAAGTAGCAAAAGCATTAGAATCCTTTAATCCCTCAATAAAAGTTAAACGCAAAGGTTGTCTTGGAGAATGTAAGACATGTAAAAAATGTCCGTTCTACATACTTAATGGAAAAATAACCAAATGCAATTCAATTGAAGACTTATATGGTCAGTTGAAAAAAATTTAAAATAGAAGAGCCCACTTTTTCTGTGGGCTTAAAGTTTTGCGCGAGCCGTTCCCAAAATTTAAGCTTGCTACGAGTGGTTTCTTGCAGCAAGTGCATAATGTACGGAGCGATTACCGCGTCTTGATTCGTGTATAATGACTTTTTCGGGGCCCACAGCTAGAAAATAGATTTATTTACTGAGTACTGGCTTTTCTAATTACTATTATTTTGATAATCCAACCTATAAAGGCACCTATAATAAGAAAAATAATTGGTAAAAAAATTGGACCTAACAATAATCCAAAGATTCGCAATGTTGATGAGTAAATAACTCCAATAGTCCCTATAAAAGCTGAAAAGACAAATGGAAGGTAGGCGTAAGGGTTTGACACCCCTCCAGCGTCACGATATGCATCCCATATAGCAAACGTATAAATACAAGGGTAAAACATTAGCCATTGGTAATTGGCTAATTCGACCGCCCGCTGAGTATCACCATGAAAACTAGGAATGATGATGAGGTTTAAATTTGCTTGAACATTAATTAAAAACTCTAAAAATATAAACATTACACCCTTAAACAATTCTCCATTAAGAAATTGAGCAAAACCAGGTAGAGCAATACTCCATAATAATTTTTCAGTTTTATTTTCCATTTAATCATCTCTTTATTCTTTATTAGTTAATTCTTCTCGATTTGCTGCCTTAGGAGGTTCCTCCATCCACTCTTTGTCAATCGTAATATTTGCACCATCTTCTAAGTACTTCCCACTTTCAATAATTAAACGTCCGTAAGTTGCTGTTAAATCTCGCCTTAGTGAAACAGATAAACCACTACCATAAGCGGCTACTCCCATTGCGCCAATTTCTGTTGCGTGAAATAGCATAAGCTTATCCGAAAAAGGGGGGATTTGTGATTCTGTCACATGGGAATCCCATGTCATTGGTGCAGGTAGTAAATTCTCATTAAAAAAATCTTGAAAAAGTTCAATATGCTTATTTGAAATTTCAATACCTCTTAAGAAAAAATTTTGTACTTCATCAGATTTTGTGATTTGTGTAAACCCTAATAAAAAAGCTCTGCCAAGTGTATTGTTCGCTAAGTTTTCGAAAAGGTGGGCTATTTCAACACCTAGTAAAGGTCTTTTGTCACCAAACCAACCTGTTAAGAAACTCTGTTTTTTTATGAAGTCTATTTTATCAGGTATTGGTATCGTAGGTGGTTTAATGAGGACCCCCTTTGATAACATGACTTCTTTAGTTTTTACATGTAATTCCTTAGCATCATGAAGACAATCGCTATAAAAAATAGTCGTATCACGTCTCGTAGCCATTGATATCGCCATTCCATAGCTTACAATTCCAAATTTCCCTAAGCATCTTAAATATTCAAGGTAAAAAATATCAGAATATAATCTTGGAGCATTTAGGTTGATATCCTCTGAAGTGAATCCCATAGGTAGTGGAAATGACTCGAGTTTGAATAATTCTGTAATTTTTGCTAAGTGTTTGCTAGAGGCTTGCTTTGCTAATTGTAATAACTCCTTTACTTCAGGGTCATCAACATTTCTTAGAAAATAACTTAATACACCAATGGCAGCACTATCGCTCATATAAGTAGTCCATAGGCTAGAAAGTTCGGAAGAGGTTAATTTAATGTGTCGTGTAGTAGTATCCATATGCTGCCTCCTAATTTATGTAAGTGCTTCTAAGGTAGTATGGTAAAGTTATTTATAAATTATTTATAAGGAACCAAATGAACTAAAATTTAGCGATTTAATTCCAATGAATATATTATAGATGTATAATTTACTATTGGGATAAGATAATGTTGTAAACAAAGTAACTGGAGGTTCGTATGAGGAAAAAGTTCTTAATAAATCTTAGTGAAAATCTGCTGTTTAGAGTATTAGTTTCAGCGGTATTAACTGCAGTATTATATAGCGTGGTCGATGCAATTTACATGTATATAGTTCATGGGATACAGTTTGTGAACACATTTGGATTTACTTTAAAAGATACTCTTTCAATATTTATAGTAGGGGGCGTTCCGTTAGCTTATGTAATTGAAAGAGTGACGAGTAAGAAAAGCGAAGATAGTCGATATAAACGGAATTTGTTTTTATATAGCCTAGCTGGTCTGTCATTAATATTTATTTCGTTGATTATAGTGATAGGAAGGCCAGTAACTGAAGTTTTCATGTCTCCTTCTCATTATTTAGTTGGTGTGATGTCTGGTCTTCTTTTTTATCATGTATATTTGCTTATCATTCATTACATAAACAAGGATTATAAACCGAAATTCTTTCCACAACGGGTTGTTTCAATATTTTTATTTTGCTTTATTATGATTATCTTTGCGATTGCAGTTCCTGAAGATACATACAGAACTATCGAAGGTTACGATACAATGGAACAAGCTATTGAGGAATTACCTTATGAGATAAAAACACCTACTGTTCTTCCTGAAAATGTTTCTTTAGACTGGGTTGCCGTTTTGGAAAAGGAATTTGAGGAACAAGCACTGACAAGAATTTTTTATCGTGAAGAAAATGAAGATAGCTTTGTAGTTGATATTACGAAAGAAGAAATTGAATTTTTAGAAATCTATGATTTGGATTCTGTTACTTTAAATGGAATAGAGGCTACCCTCGGTCATACTGATTTTGGAGATCAAAAATTAGTTTGGATTGATGAGGGGCTATATTATAGTATCGAGACATTGCATATTATCTTAAGTGAAGAGGAATTAATAGAAATCGCCCAATCCTTTCGATAATGAAGGATAAGAGGTAGATGAAGGAAATTTTCTTTGTCTATCTTTTTTGTTTCTATTTGCGGATGAATATTTCTTACAATTTATATAAAAACTAACAGGGTATGAAATAGATAAGGAGATGAATTATGAAAGAGAAAATTTTAAAGTCATTATTAGTTATTGCTTTACTCCTTGGTGTTCAAACTTCTGGGATGGTTGCATTCGCTAATGAGGATTCCCCACGAGAAGTTGAACCAGAGTGGTGGTGGAACAAGGAGAAGGAAGATGATGAGAAATATCGTAACCTTGAAGGAGGAACTGAAAAGCAGGAAAGAGCAGCTCGTCAACAGCCTGTTTCAAATATCGTCCTTCAACAGCAGTATCCCGAGACGGTAATCCTACAAGGTCCGACAACAGAAAACAAAATTGCGTTAACATTTGATGATGGACCAGATCCTCGCTACACTGAGCAAGTACTTGATATACTTGCGGAATACAACGTACCTGCTACATTT
The DNA here is from genome assembly GCF_002335805.1 of Bacillus sp. FJAT-45350. Taxonomy (NCBI): domain Bacteria; kingdom Bacillati; phylum Bacillota; class Bacilli; order Caryophanales; family Bacillaceae; genus Bacillus; species Bacillus sp. FJAT-45350. The sequence continues at coordinate 927,234 of NZ_NISU01000001.1, forward strand.
TTTGTCATGGGTTCAAGAGCTATTGCATTTCCAGAAATGGTAGAAAGAATGGACGCTGAAGGACACATTGTTGGGAACCATACATATTGGCATCCGAACCTAGTAGAAAAAGGTGACATTCCAACACTTGAAAGAGAAATTGAAAGAACAGAAGATGTATTAAATGATATTGTTGGCTATCGTACAAGCTTATTCCGTGCACCATATGGCTTTTTATATGGAGAGCTAGTTGAGAAGGTAGCTGAGATGAATTACTCCGTTATTGTCTGGTCGGTTGATTCGTTAGATTGGCAAGAGGACCCGCCTGCAGTGATTGCTTCAAATGTTCTTGACAATGTTCACCCAGGAGCTATCATTTTAATGCATGATGGCGGTGATTGGGATGCCGACCGAACAAATACAATTGAATCATTACGTCAAATCATTCCAACATTACAAGAGCAAGGGTATGAATTCGTAACCGTACCAAACTTATTAAATATCCCATATCAAAAATAATATAAAACTACAAAAGAAGCACCTCTTGTTATATGGCTCGATGCCATCAAGAGGTGCTTTCCTAACGAATTCATAACTCATAACTCATAATTCATAATTCATAATTCATAATTCATAATAGTGTTAGCATTTTATTTCTGCGTTTTTTCGTTGATAGTAATAGTAATTTAGAACGATAGAAATCGCGTAAAAGGCGATGAAGAAATATAATGCTGTAATCGGTGTACCGGTGTTAGACATAGACCAACCAAATAGTTTTGGTATAAAAAATGAACCATATGCTGCGAATGCTGCAGTAAATCCTAATACAGGTGCTGCTTCTTTTACTGGGAAGATAATAGGAATCATTTGGAATGTTGAACCAGACCCTATACCAGCAGCAATAAATAATATTAGAAACGATAGTAGGAATCCACTAAATAGATTTTGTCCAAGAAAATAAATGACCGAAAGTGCACCAGCTGACATTACAACAAGGACATAAGCAGTAACCTTAGCTCCACCAAGTTTATCAGAAAGCCAACCACCGACTGGACGGAATGCAGCTGCTAAAAATGCTCCTAAAAACGCAAGTGATACATACTCTGGAAATGTGGAACGTAGCAATAATGGAAATGCGGCTGCATATCCGATAAATGAACCGAAAGTTGCTACATATAGCCATGTCATAACCCATGTATGTTTTCTTTTAACGATAACGAATTGTTCTTTTACCGATTGCTTGGCTGTTGGAAGGTTATCCATTCCAAAGTAAGCGATAATGGTCATAATAATAATTGGAATAACCCAAACGAATGCCGCATTTTGCAACCAAATTTGAGAGCCGTCAGGTAATACTTGTGCTTCGCCACCAATGAAAGCAAATGTACCTACTGTAATGATTAGAGGAGTGACAAATTGAACGACGGATACCCCCATATTTCCTAAACCACCATTAATACCAAGAGCTGTTCCTTTTTCTTTTTTCGGATAAAAGAAACTAATGTTAGCAAGTGCAGATGAGAAGTTTCCTCCACCAACTCCACAAAGTGCAGCTAAAAGAAGCATTACCCAATAAGGTGTATCAGGATTTTGTACTGCAAACCCTATCCCGATAGCTGGAAAAACAAGAATACCTGTTGAGAACACTACCCAGTTTCTACCGCCAAATTTTCCTACTGCGAATGTATATATGAAACGTAATGAAGCACCAACAAGACCAGGTATTGCAGCAAGTGTGAATAATTGCTCAGCTGTAAATTGGAAGCCGATATCATTTAAGCGAACTGCAACAACTGACCAGATTTGCCATACAATAAAAGCAAGCATTAATGTTGGTACTGATATCCAAAGGTTTCTCCTTGCATGTCTTTTTCCTTCTTTTTCCCAGAATTCTTCATTTTCTGGATTCCATTCTGTTATACGTGCCATGATTTATTCCTCCATAATTAATTCGTGTCGTAGTACTTGATGAGCCAATCATAACGTTAAATGTTAAAAAGAAATGTGAAATTTATCACAGTTTCTAGAAATTAAAATCGTGAATTTTAATATTTTGTTATATGAATAAGTGAATAGATGAGCATAGGGAAACTTAAAAGTGAAGCGTCATAGCTTTTATTATAAGTAATGGAATAGTAGTAGAGGGAGTGAGGATAACAACTCTAACTAAATGAACATATTGTGACAAATAGTAATGGAGGAAAGATAAAAATATAATAGTAACAGCTTTAAATTTTAGCAATAACAGGGGTGTTAACATCATTAACTCTTATGTCGTTCACTTCCTGTGTAATGTGCTAGTGTGATCTTTTTCACATCTTAAACTAGCTTTGTACACTATACTAAAAGAGTAAATTCATATAAAACACCAAAGAGATAACAACATAGATACTAGCTAAAAGTGTACTAAAAACAAGGAGTTGAAGGGTATGACACATCCTGAGTTTTTGAAAAAAGGAATTTGGAGTAAAGAAATTAACTTAAGAGATTTTATTCAAAAAAACTACGCACCGTATACTGGTGATGATACATTCCTAGTAGCGGCAACAGATAATACAAAGAAGTTATGGGCTCAAGTGATGGAGCTAACGAAAGAAGAAAGAGAGAACGGTGGTGTCTACGATTTAGATACAGAAATCGTTTCTACTATTACATCACATGGTCCTGCTTATTTAGATAAAGATAAGGAAACAGTTGTTGGATTTCAAACAGACAAGCCATTTAAACGGTCGTTACAGCCTTATGGTGGTATTCGAATGGCAGCTACTGCATGTGAATCATATGGCTATGAAGTAGATGGAGAAGTGGATCGCTTCTTCACCGATCATCGCAAAACTCATAATCAAGGAGTATTCGATGCCTATACAGATGATATGAAAACTGCTAGAAAAATAGGGATTATTACTGGGCTTCCAGATGCATATGGACGTGGAAGAATAATTGGAGATTACCGTAGGGTTGCTTTATACGGTGTAGATTTCTTAATTAACGAAAAGAAAAAGGATTTACAAGAAACAGGTCCAAGAATGTCAGAAGATTTGATTCGTTTACGTGAAGAATTAGCGGAACAAATTAGAGCACTTCAAGAATTAAAAGAGCTAGCAACTTCATATGGCTTTGATATTTCTGATCCAGCGGAAAATGCAAAGGAAGCTTTTCAGTGGTTATACTTTGGCTATCTAGCAGCAATTAAAGAGCAAAATGGAGCTGCAATGAGTCTTGGTCGTGTATCTACATTCTTAGATATTTATATTGAGAATGATATAAAAGAAGGAACGATGACAGAGGAAGAGGCACAAGAATTAGTCGATCATTTTGTCATGAAGCTTCGCCTTGTGAAATTTGCTAGAACACCGGAATATAATGACTTATTTAGTGGAGACCCAACATGGGTAACAGAATCAATCGGTGGTGTAGGAATTGATGGGCGTCCATTAGTAACGAAAACATCATTCCGTTTTATTCATACGCTTACAAACTTAGGACCAGCACCAGAGCCAAATTTGACGATACTTTGGTCAACGAATCTACCTGAAAACTTCAAACGCTATTGTGCTGAAATGTCGATTAAGACAAGCTCAATTCAATATGAAAATGATGATTTAATGCGTGAAGAATTTGGAGACGACTACGGAATTGCTTGTTGTGTATCAGCAATGAAAATTGGAAAACAAATGCAGTTTTTTGGAGCTAGAGCTAATTTAGCGAAAGCGTTATTGTATGCAATTAATGGTGGAGTCGATGAGCAAACGAAAACACAGGTAACTCCAATGTTTGAAAAAATTCGAGGCGATTATTTAGAATTTGATGAAGTGATGGCTAAGTATGACCAAGTGCTTGACTGGTTAGCGGAGCTATATATAAACACATTAAATGTCATTCATTTCATGCACGATAAATACAATTATGAGCGAATTGAAATGGCTCTACATGACAAAGATGTACTAAGAACGATGGCAACTGGAATTGCTGGATTGTCGGTAGTAGCTGATTCACTTAGTGCGATCAAGCATAGCAAAGTGAAAGTAATTCGAGATGAGAATGGAATTGCTGTTGATTATGTAATTGAAGGAGATTATCCGCAATTCGGAAATAACGATGACCGTGTAGATGAAATTGCTGAAGAGATTGTGACATGCTTCATGAAGAAGTTAAAGAAGCATGACACATATCGTAATGCGAAAACAACGATGTCGATACTGACTATTACATCAAACGTTGTCTATGGAAAGAAAACAGGGAACACACCAGATGGACGAAAAGATGGTGAGCCGTTTGCTCCAGGAGCGAATCCGCTACATGGAAGAGACAAAAAGGGTGCACTTGCTTCTTTAAACTCAGTGGCGAAGTTACCTTATCACCATTCATTAGATGGAATTTCTAACACATTTTCTATCGTGCCAAAAGCATTGGGGAAAGAGTCAAATGACCGAATCACAAATTTAGTTGCGATATTAGATGGTTATTCTGAAAAATTTGGTCATCACTTAAATATCAATGTATTTGATAGGGAAACGCTTCTTGATGCAATGGAACATCCAGAACTATATCCGCAGTTAACAATTCGTGTATCAGGATATGCAGTTAATTTTATTAAGTTGACAAGAGAACAGCAACTAGATGTCATTAACCGTACATTCCATGAGTCACTTGGAAGATAGGTAAGATAAAAAAGAGAATAACTAAAGCCCCTCTGAAAAAACTATCAAAGAGGGGCTTTACCTATAGTTAGAATATAATGTGAATTCAAAGTTAGAAATGAGGACTATTTATGAAGGGATATGTTCATTCAGTTGAAACGTCAGGTATGGTTGATGGACCTGGGATACGCTATGTCATTTTTACACAAGGTTGCCTTTTAAGATGTCAGTTTTGTCATAATCCTGATACGTGGGAACAAAAAAAAGGAAAAACAACATCTGTAGATGAGCTTATTGCTGATATTGAAACGTATATACCATATTTAAAGCGCTCTAATGGTGGTGTCACAGTTAGTGGTGGAGAACCATTATTGCAAATCGATTTCTTAATAGAATTATTTAAAAGATGCAAACAGTTAGGACTCCACACAACAATTGATACATCAGCTGGTTGTGTTTCGAAGACTACAGATTTTTTAAATTCACTTGAAGAATTAGTCAAATATACTGATTTGTTTTTATTAGATATTAAGCATATTGATAATGAAAAGCATAAAGAACTTACAACTGTTCCTAATAATCATATTTTAGAGTTTGCGAAGCTTCTTTCTGAAAAACAAATACCGATTTGGTTACGTCATGTTCTTATTCCGGGAATTAATGATCAAGACGAACACATACAGAGCTTGGCTTCATTTATTAACACATTAAATAATGTAGAGAAAGTTGAAGTGTTACCATACCATCAATTAGGAGTATACAAATGGGAAGAGCTAGGAATTCCATATCCATTAGCTGATGTTAATCCACCTGATAAAGAGACGATAGAAAAAGCACATAGGATTTTAGGAATTAAGGAATGACATAGTTGTAAATAAATATTGAAAAAGTTAAATATGTTGATATAATAACTTGGTAATCAAAATGAAAAACTATGTAAGAGAAGGGATAGCGCTCCTGTCACCTTTCTGCGTATTTTATCATAATGAAGAAATTTAGTGATTTTTAGTAGTGAACCTGCAAAAAATGCTAATACGCTTCCTATTCACGATGAATAGTTTAGAGGCGTATTTTTTTTGTTTTTGAAGACTAAGTAAAAGGAGAAAGCGAATGGAATTCAAGTTAGGTACAAAAATTAATTTAATTGTTATAGCAATTATCATGCTATTATCAACAATTGTAGGTTTTGTTGTTCATCAACAAATGACGAAGGGAATTGAAGAGTTTGCTACGGAAAAGGCCAGAGCAGATTTAACTTTTGCATATCGTTATATCGACACTCTTTATCCAGGTGATTGGACGATAGAAAGTAATCAGTTGTATAAAGGTTCTATATTAATGAATGATAATTATGGTGTAGTGGATACAATTGGTGATGATACAGGTGATACTGTAACAATTTTTCTAGGGGATACTCGTATCTCTACAAATGTGATTGTAGATGGACAAAGAGCGGTTAATACGAAAGTCTCTCCTGAAGTTGCTCATGTTGTATTAAATGAAGGCAATAACTATTACGGTAAAGCAGAAGTCGCAGGGTATATGTATCAAACAGCTTATATGCCAATAAAAGAAAGTACAGGAGAGGTAATTGGTATATCTTATGTAGGAGCTTCACAAGAAATTATTGACCAAACTATTGCTTCATTTTTGAAAATATTTCTTTCTGTTTTATTCATTGTAATTGTTATTTCAATGTTAATCGTTTATTTGTTTACACGAGCATTAAAGAGAAGGTTGACGATAATATCTAATGCGTTAGCTTCAGCTGGTAATGGTGACTTTACTATAGCTGTAGATGACCAATCTAGTGACGAGTTAGGAGAACTTTCTACGAGCTATAATACAATGAGAGAAAAGCTCAATACGATGATTAACCAAGTGAAGGATTCTTCCTATCAAGTAGCCGCATCTTCAGAACAATTACATGCAGGTTCAGAACAAGCAAGTAAAGCGACGGAGCAAATTACTGATGCCATCCAAGTAGTTGCGGATGGTGCAGAAAATCAAACAGTTAATGTAAATGAAAGCTCAATTGCACTTGATGAACTAGCGGTCGGAATCAATCAGATGGCTGAAAATGCATTAGTAATCTCTGATGCTAGTTCAAACACTAGTAAAAAAGCGGAGCGAGGTGGTAACTATGTTGAAAAGACTGTACAGCAAATTCATGCTATTCATACCTCTGTAGATACTAGTGGTCAAGCTATTAAATTATTAGAGAAACGCTCGGAGCAGATTGGTGATATTTCAAATGTGATAAATAAATTAGCAGCTCAAACAAATTTATTAGCATTAAATGCTTCAATTGAAGCATCTCGAGCTGGAGACCACGGTAAAGGCTTTGCAGTGGTAGCTACAGAGGTTGGGAAGTTAGCTGAGCAATCACAAAGGTCATCAACTCAAATCTCTAATTTAATCGATGAAATTAGGAGTGAAATTGTACATTCAAATCATTCGATTGAACAGGTGAAACAAGATGTACAAACTGGATTAAGTATTGTTGAACATACAGATACTAGTTTTAAGGAAATAGTCCAAGCTATGAGAGAAATGGGGGGGCAAATAGATAATATGGTTTCTACTGCAGAGCAATTATCTGCCTATTCTGAGGAAGTATCAGCAGCTATTAATGGAATCAAATCTGTTTCTAAAGAAACCTCAGCTCAAACCCAAAATGTTGTTGCTTCAACTGAAGAACAATTAGCATCTATGGAGGAAATTGCAGCTTCAGCTAACTCGTTAGCAACAATGGCAAATACGTTACAAGAGTTAGTTAGTAAATTTAGAGTGTAAGAGAAATTGGCTGAAAGTTTGTATAAACTTTTAGCCATCTTTTTTTATAAAATAAATGAAATAGTTGGGTTTTATGGTACGATTACGTCGAATACCTATACGTTTTTTGATAAAGGGGAAGTGTCATGAACTCAACGATAGTGCTTAAAATAGTATACTCTGTAATTTTAGTAGCATTAATTGGTTTTTTTGGTTTTATCGGAGCAGTTTTGACAGCCCTGATGGGTGGTGTGAAATTTTATACACCTCTTGTCATTGTGATAGCAGTTGGAATCGCAATTATTATGATTCTAGCAATTTTTAAAGTTGTCAAACCGAAAAAGCTGATGATTAGTGCTATAAGTTTTTTCGTATTATGTCTTGTCGCCATTGGAGGTTATGAACTATATAATTCTTATTACGAAAGTATTGAAATGGTAAATGACCAGGAAGTAGATTTACTAGAATATCAACCTTTTCACGAACTATCGAAAGTAGTTTCGTTAGAAAAGGAATCTACACTAAAAATAGAAAGCGACCTGCCAATTCTAGATGGAGCAACTGCACTTTATCCTTTGTATTCCGCTTTTGTTAAAGCTACATATCCTGAAGAAGAGTATCGATTGGACAGAAGTGAGGTAACGGCAACAAAAACAAATCAAGCTTATCGAAATTTGATAAATGGTGATGTTGATATAATTTTTGCTGCAGGACCATCAGAAAGGCAATTAAGTGAAGCAAAGAGTAAAGGCGTTGAGTTACATGTAACACCAATCGGCCGTGAAGCCTTTGTCTTTTTTGTTAATGCTAGAAATCCAGTTGAAAGTCTTACAATACAGCAAATCCAGGACATCTATTCAGGGAAAATTACAAACTGGAAAGATGTTGGTGGAAATAATGAATCAATTCGGGCGTTTCAACGACCTAATGACAGTGGAAGTCAAACAGCACTAGAGAACTTGATGGGGGATATCCCGTTAATGGAGGCTCCAACTGAAGATGTGGTAGCTGGAATGGGTGGAATAATAGAACAGACATCCAACTACCGTAATTTTAAGAATGCTATAGGTTATTCATTCCGTTATTATTCAACGGAAATGGTTCAAAACGGCGAGATTCGCCATCTAGCAATTGAAGGTGTCTATCCAGATAAAGAGTCAATTCATAACCATGAATATCCAATATCTGCTGAATTTTATGCGATAACAGCAGGAAGTGATAACCCGAATATTGATAGATTTATTGATTGGATATTGTCTGAGCAAGGTCAACATTTAGTGGAAAAAACAGGGTATGTACCAGTTAGAGAATACTAATTGTTTGAATAGTAGAGAATTCTGTGCTATTTTCGCAACAAGGTAAGGTGTAAATCAAAAGAATGAAAGGTTTGTTTTGATGAACAAAAAAATTGTCCTTGCAGGTGGAAGTGGTTTTCTTGGTCAATCGCTAGCTAGGTTTCTAGTAAATAAAGGGTATGAAGTTATTATTTTAACTAGAGGAAAATCGGCTGTTCACGATGATGTAAAGTACGTACAGTGGGATGGTAAACGTCTTGATGAATGGGTTGAGGCGATTGAAGGAAGTTATGCAATTGTGAACTTTACTGGAAAAAGTGTAAATTGTATTTATACCAAAGGGAATAAAAAAGAGATTATCTCGTCAAGGTTACATTCAGTTAAGGTGTTGCAGGATGCGATAAGGAATTGTAAGCAACCACCTAAAGCTTTTGTGCAAGCTGGTTCTTTAGCTATATTTGGTGATACTACCGAAGTTTGTGATGAATACTCACCACATGGAGACGGTTTCTCAGTTCATGTTTGTAAGCAATGGGAAGAAAGTTTTTTAAAAGAATCATTCCCAAATACCCGCCAAGTGTTACTAAGAATTGGTTTTGCATTAGGAAAGGGTGGAGGGGCACTTGAGCCTTTAATAAAATTAGTAAAATATAATCTCGGTGGCACAGTTGGTTCAGGGAAACAATATATTAGTTGGTTACATATTGATGATTTAAATGAAATGTTTCTTGAGGCAATTGAAAACGAGAGCTACAGTGGGATTTACAACGCAACGGGACCAAGTCCAGTTACAAATAAAGAGTTTATGAAAACGCTAAGAAAAGTGGTAGGAAAAGGGTGGTCACCGCCAGCCCCAACTCCCTTTGTTTGGTTAGGAGCATATGTACTCATGCAAACAGAACCGAGCTTAGCATTAACGGGAAGGAACTGTATACCGAAAAGGTTACAAGAGAGTGGCTTTATATTTCAATATACGGATTTAGAAAAAGCATTAGAAAATTTAGTGCGATAAGCAGATAGATATAGAGGCAGACATTCATCGGATGTTTGCTTCTTTTTGTTATTGCCTATTGTTTTAATTTGTTAAAGGTTAGGTCAAAATTTACTTACGAATGAGGATTAGGTTATTTTTATTTACATTTTTTACATTAATCTTATGAAATGGTGCAAAATATGGATACTTTGTTATAGGTTATGACCGGAAGAAGTCTTTGGTAGTGTATGTCACAATGGTTGGTCCAAACAATATTTGAATTGAGGGAACGGTATGCATATCTTAACTGCCATAATTAGTATTATTGTTGTTTACTTTAAGGGAGATTGGAAAAATTGGCAGAAATATCAAGCGACGATTCTATTTATAGCCCTAGGTAACTTAACCTATAATTTTTTAACAGCAAATTATTTTCTTTGGAGAATGGAAGCAGATTTTATTTCTAACCATACATTAACTGAAATGGTCTATACCTTTATTGTCTTTCCAGCAACAGTTATTTTATTTATAGGTAACTATCCGAATACAAAATTAAAGCAATTTCTTCATACAATACAATGGATTGGAATTTATGCTATTTGGGAAGCGGTGTTTATTTACACAGGACATATTATATATCAATATGAATGGACTTTATGGTGGTCGATTGCCTTTCTCTGTGTTATGTTTCCGTTACTGAAGTTACACGAAACGAGACCATTACTAACATATTTCCTATCGGCACTTGTCGCAGTTGCCGTTCTATGGTGGTTTGAAGTTCCAGTGCATGTACCAGTGGAGGTGAGGAATCAAGTTTGAAAGTGAATTTTGAATTATGATTTATAAGTGATAAATTAGAAATACAAATGATACTTTTAACAATTGAGTTTTTTGTGGTCTCCAACAATTCGTAACTCATAACCCATAACTCATAATTATCTTGTTAGCGCTTACTCTTTATTTGTTTAAAAGATTCTTATACTATGATACTATAGCTTTATATAATTGTTTTGTATTGGACGTTTTAAAATCGTTATATTTCCAGTGCGAATCAATTGTAATCTTATTAGGAATTAGAATACAATGATGATTATAGTTTTAAGAGTGAGGGAGAGATATTCATGTCAAATGTTAAACAAATGTACATTAATGGTGAATGGGTATTAGCTGAATCAGGTAATACTTTAGACGTTACAAGCCCAGCTACTGGTGAAGTAGTAGGAACGATTACATACGGTGACGAAAAAGATACTGCTAAAGCAATTGATGCGGCAGATGCTGCGTTTAAAGAGTGGGGTAGTGCAACAGCGCGTGAAAGAGCTAAATGCTTACAAAAGCTTTCTGGTTTACTTGCGAAGAATCGTGATGAGCTAGCTGGAATTATTGCTGCTGAATTAGGTAAGCCAATTCGTGAAGCAACTGGAGAAGTACTTGGAGCAGTTGATAACTTCGCTTGGTATGCTGAAGAAGCAAAGCGTGTATACGGGGAAACAGTTCCATCAACATTCCCTAACAAACGTATTCATGTAATGAAGCAACCTGTTGGGGTAACTGCTGCAATTACGCCTTGGAACTTTCCAATCAATATGGCAGCTCGTAAAATTGCACCAGCTTTAGCTGCAGGTTGTACAGTTGTTCTTAAGCCAGCTGAGGCAACTCCATTAACAGCTGTTCGTTTATTCGAATTAATCGAAGAAGCTGGATTCCCTAAAGGGGTAGTAAACCTTGTATTAGGTGAGCCAAAAGCTGTTGGTAAAGAAATCATGGAAAATGAAAAAGTAAGCAAAGTAACGTTTACTGGTTCAACACCTGTTGGTAAGCTATTAATGAGCCAAGCATCTAACCAATTAAAGCGTATTTCATTAGAGTTAGGTGGTCACGCACCATTTATCGTATTTGAAGATGCTGATTTAGATGCTGCTGTTAAAGGCTTATTTGACAGTAAATACCGTAACACTGGTCAAATGTGTATTTGTACGAACCGTTTATACGTACACGAGTCTGTGGCAGAAGAGTTTGCTGCGAAGCTTGTGAAGCGTGTTGAAAGAAGTGTTGTTGGTGATGGTCGTAACAAAGAAGCTGAAATTGGACCATTAGTTAACCAAGCTGGTTTAGATAAAGTATTAGACCACATTGAAGATGCAAAATCAAAAGGCGCTACTGTGTTAACTGGTGGGGAGCGCTTAACTGGTGAAGGTTATGATAATGGATTCTTCTGTTCACCAGCTGTTCTATCAAATGTAACTCCTGAAATGAAAATTGTAACAGAAGAAACATTTGGACCAGTTGTTCCAATTATCACATTCAAGGATGAAGAAGAAGTAATTGCAGCGGCAAACGACAGCAAGTATGGTCTTGCAGCTTATATGTATTCTCAAAATGTAAGCAGATGTATGCGTGTTCCTGAAAAACTTGAGTACGGTATCGTTGGCGTAAATGATGGATCACCTACACAAACTCAAGCTCCTTTCGGTGGCTTTAAAGAAAGTGGTTTAGGCCGTGAAGGTGGTAAATGGGGAATTGAAGGCTTCTTAGAAACGAAATTTGTTTCTTACGGAGTATAATATAATACTAAAGGGACTAATCGTACTATCGGTTAGTCCCTTTATTTTATACTAACATTGCCAAAATTTATCAACCTTGCTACTATTAATGTATTAGTAGGAGGTATTCATGTGGATGATAAAAAAGGCAAAACTAAAAGAAATAAAATTCGTGTAATATTGCGAAAATGGGTATTAATTTATACATTTATCATTGCCTCTTTAATTTTATTACCGACGTTTTTAATAGAATTTCAACAATCGAATCAACAGACGCAGAAAGAAATAGAAAATATAGTACAGGCACAATCTTTCTCGTTTGAAAATTGGCTTAACGATCGTTCTAGAGATATAAATATCATTTCAAAGCTAGATAAAGTAAGGGATCATGATTTTGAACGAACAAAAGAATATTTTCATAACTTTATAGAAGAAAAAGAAGAATTTTCAGATTTGGTTTTCGTTAACGAAAATGGGCTTGTTCAATTTGATACGGTATCTGCTAGTCTTGATCGAGCGAGTGATGGAGACATTATCGATGTTAGAGGTCGCGAGTATTTTAAAATAGCAAAAAATGAAATGCAGGAACATATAACAGATGTTTTAATTAGTAAGGTAACGAATAGACCAATTGTAGTATTAGCCTCACCAGTATTAGATAATGAAGGGAATTTTAATGGAGTTGTCTTTGGTGCAATTGATTTATCGACTATAGATGAATTAATGAAAGGTTCTCAAATTGGAAGTACAGGTCACTCTTATATTGTAAACAACGATGGGGTATTGTTAACAGAGTCATGGCTGGAGGAACAGCGAAGTGTAGCCTCACATTTGAATTATAAGATAGACGAACATATTTTTCAGCTTGCAAAAAAAAATGTAAATCAGTCTCCAATTATTTATCGAGATCCTCATGGGAAACAAGTTTTTAGTTCAAGTACGTGGATTAATCAAGACAACTGGTTGCTTATTACAGAAGTAAGTGCGTTTGATTCATACATAAACTTTATTAAAAAAACATCGCTTGTTGGTCTATCTATTTTAGTAGCTATTATTATTGCGAATCGTTTACTCTTCTATTTTTCAAGAAATTCGATTGAATATCCAATTGAACAACTTCTTCAAGGAGTAAAGAATTTGGAGGATGGTAATTATAGTTATAAAATAAAAGAACTAGATAAACGCACTACAGCAAACGAGTTTAGTCAATTATATGATGCCTTTAATCGTATGAGTGAGAAAGTAAGAGGACAGTTTGATTCATTAGAAGAAATATCGGCTACTTGTCAGCTTACAAATTTGTATAACCGACATTATCTAATGGACCGTGGTGAAGAAATATTGAATAGCTGTTACCAAGCAGGTATTTCTTGTTCCTGTATTACGATTGACGTTGATTATTTTAAGAAAGTAAACGATACATTTGGTCATCTTGTTGGTGATGAAGTACTTACACATGTAGCTAATGTTATATCTACATCTGTTCGCAATTTGGATATTGTTGCACGCTACGGAGGAGAAGAGTTTGTTGTAGTTCTACCAAATTCAAATGAGGTAAGTAGTATGCAAGTTGCAGCTAGAATTAGAGAAGAAGTAGAAGCGAATCCATTAAGCATTAACGATAAGAGTATAAACTGTACAGTTAGTTTAGGTGTTGCAGAGGCAAAGCCTACTGATGGTGCGATAACTTTGCTGGAGTTAATAGGCAATTCTGATAAATCTCTTTATCATGCGAAGGCGAGTGGTCGAAATCAAATTCAGCAATTTTCTAATTTAAAAGAAACAACAGAAGAGAATGATACTAATATATAAGTATGACAAAAGGATGTCTCCACGTATAGAGACATCCTTTTCCTAGTGGTAGCCTATATAAAGCTACTCACCAACAACTTTATTTACAATCTGGAACACGTCGTCTCGACTAAGCTTTTCGTGACCTTTTTCAATAGCATCTAATGTACCTATTGCAAGAGCAAGTGGTATTTTACAGAAATATAGGATTGGCCCAGAACGTAATTCCTCAAGGTAGAGCTGTCCTTTATTTAAGTTACTTCTTGCATAACGGAACATATCCTCAAGCTCCCATCCTTCAGGAAAGAAGTCTACTCCTCCACGTTCTAAATCTTCCGTTCGATTACGTATAATATTTACAGCTTGTAATCCACGGCCGAAAGCAATGGCAAGCTCATTATCAGTTTTTGTATTGTCATACCACTCCCAAAGTTTTGAAAGAAGTGTGCCGACTAACCCAGCAACATAATAAGTGTATTCATCGAGGTCCTCTTTAGAGGTAACAGAGAAGTCTCTTTCTACCCATTTGGCCATTCCTTCTGCCATTTCAGTAGTAGATTCTATAACTTGTGGAGTAATTTCTTCTGGACAAAAAGAAATCCATTCTTCTAATTGTAATGACACATCCGGTAATTTTGCTGAATATGGTTTAAAGAGTGTTTCTAAATCAGCTTGTCTAGTTTGGCTACTTAATGTTGCTGCAACTGAACGTAGTAAAGCTGCCTTTTCTTCTTTTACTATTTCTGGATGGTCTTCTATTTCATCAATTGCTCTCATTGCCAAGTACGCTGAGGCAACAGCTTCTTTTAGTTGGTCAGGTAAGAAGGTAATCGGTATATAAAAAGTGCGGCTTGTTTCCTTCAACATTTCCATCGCGGTATTGTGTAATTCCATTTGCTCACTCATATATATAAAACCTCCTTAAATTCACTTTGTCTCAAATTATGTATTGATAGCTTTCCCAATAGTTTTAAAAGGTAAAACAAAGGTAGAAAATAGGCTAAAATCGTTACTATATATTTTACCATTAATACAGTTTGAAATCGAGAGAAGTACAGCTAGAATTTTTCGACTGTATTTTTATATAATACATATTTTTGACAAACCTTCTCATAATTAGCGGTTTAATAAGGAATAATAAAAACTAGGTACTAATAAAGAAGGAGAAAGGTGATTAATGTGAAAAAAACTGTATCAAAAAAATTTTATATGAAAGTGATAAGCTGTATGTTAATTTTATCTTTCATTTCTCCTATGTTAAATGTAAATACATATGCTCAAGAGTCAAAGTTAGCAGAAGCACCTGTGTTTATTGATAACAAAGCAGTTAGAACGAAATATATAATGCGAGATGGTCATATGCTCGTACCTTCGTTATTTTTCAAACATACAGGGATAAGGGTCGACTGGAATGAAGAATTTCGCTCAGCTGTTTTCAGATATGGAAGCACCTATTTTGCTTTACCTGTTGGAACAAACTACTCTGATGATTATATGATGGATACAGGAACCTGGCAGAGAAGTATATTAACATCAAAAACTGTCGAATTTAACGGTGAATTATTTGTGCCGCTTGTAGATGTAGCAAGAAAGTTTGGGATGACTGTTCGATATGATCCAACAGTGGCACGTACATTTATTACAACAAATATTCCAGTACCTCAAAATGTGATTTATAGAGGAGATCCTAACAAAAAGCTTGTAGCTTTAACATTTGATGATGGTCCAGAAGATTACTATACAAAAAAAATCTTAGACATCCTTAAAGAAAAAAATGCACCGGCTACGTTTTTTGTATTAGGTAAGCAAGTGGAAGAGTTCCCGACTATGATGAAGCGAATTGTTGATGAAGGTCATGGGATTGCAAACCATACTTGGAATCACCCTTTGATACCGAATATAGGTACTGACAAATTAATTGAAGAAGTCAGGTCAACACAACAAATAATGGCTAAGACAGTAGGAAGACAACCAGACATAATTCGACCTCCATTTGGAGCATTTACAAAATCAGATGCCATCGTGTTAAATCAAATGGGCATGAGAATCATTATGTGGTCTGTTGATACACTTGATTGGAGCGGTTTATCTGGTGATGAAATTGTCAACATTGTCCATAAAGATGTTACTCCTGGAGGGATCATTCTTCAGCATAACTTCCAATCAGACGCACGACTGTTAGATGGTACGATTGATGCTTTGCCAAGAATAATTGATGAACTAAGAGAAAAAGGATATAAATTTGTAACAGTGCAAACATTGTTAGACAGTAGATAGGGTAAACATATATCGTATAAAAAGCAAAGGAATGGTTGATTCTATCCTTTGCTTTTTTTGTAGTGTAAGAAATATTTAAAATTTTTTCAAAATATATGAAACTTTTTCCTTTTTGAAACGTCTATATCTATAGTGGCAATTCTACTGTAATAGGATAATAGTTACATTTTAGGTATAAGATACATATGATTCTATTATTTATGTTACTATAGCACTGACACTTAAATTACCAATAGTTGGAGGGTTATTATGAAGTATAAACGAATAGGAATTCTATCTTTATCGACCATGTTATCATTAGGGCTTGTAGCACCTACTATTAGTGCTGCAGATATTAATCAGGTTAGAGATCAACCAGAGCACAAAGTAATGGTATCTAGCTTAGAAGTTGAGTCTGTAGAAAAAAAGGATTTAATAGAAAAGATTCGTAAGCTATTCCCGAATAAGTTTGATATTTTAACAGAAAGTGACTTTCACATGGATCATCACCGTTATTATGGCTATGATGACGATGATACAATTAGATATAACCTTCACTATAATAAGCGTGTAGGGGATAACTATGTACATGGACAATTTGAGTTCGTAGGGGAAGATTTAGAAATTCAGCATATGTACACACAACCTTTTGATGATAAAGGGGCATTGTTCCCACCAAAAGTGAATGAAGATGAAGCTGAAAAGATAGCGAAGGATTTTCTAAACAAGATTGCCAATTCTTCAAATTATCAATTAAGTGATGAGCCCGACTACTATAATCCACCAACGAACCGTCCTTTAACAGAGGCTATTGAATATCGTTTTCACTTTGAGCGATTACAAGATGGCATTCCTGTATTAGGACAAGGCATACATATTACTGTACTTGGGAATGGTGAAATCACTAATTTTTCGAATAGTCAATATCAATCAAAGCCACTTCAATTTGAGCAAATAAAAAACGTATTAGACGATGAAAAGGTTCTAGAAAAAATTAAAGAGAACCTTAACCTAGAATTAAAATACAAAGTTGACTATGACTACTATTATGGTGGCGAAGATGTTGAATTAAGTCTTGTTTACGTTCCTAGTCCTTCAATTGAAGGTGTTCACGCAATTAACGGCAAATGGAAGATTGGTCCTAGCTTTGTCGATGAATTACCAGAGCCTTCAGAAGTAAAAATGCTTCGAGACCAAGCATCTACAAATGCTACTCCAATTTCAAGAGATGCAGCGAAAGAAAAGGTTGAGTCATTGCTCAAACCATTTGTAGGAGAAAATGAACAGTTAAGAATCCACGGTGTCCATGAAGTAGATAATCAAGGAATGACACTTTATGATGTAAATTATATGATTGAAAGTAGAACAGGAGGACACGGTTCAAGTATTGCAATTAATAAACAAACAGGTGATGTCATACGTTTCCACAACCCAACTGGTTATTATAGAGGAAACAGTGATGTAAAAGTAAATGTTTCATATCAAGATGCTTTGAAAAAGGCAGTTGAGAAATTAAATGAATTATCACCATCAATTTTACATCACTATTCATATCCAACTGTCGATTTAAAAGAAACAGGATATGGCGGTGTCTATAATCTATCATTCCCACGTGTTGTTAATGGTATCGAGGTAATTGGTAGTAATATTTCAGTAGATATCTCTGCTGAAGACGGTTCTTTACAATCTCTTTATACAAACCATCCAACACTAACAAATGTACCTGAAATTAGTACAGCTGTTGATAAAGAAAAGGCACAAGAAGACTTTAATCGAGATTTAGAAGTAGAGTTAACGTACATGAATGATTTCAGAAGTGAAAACAATCAATACCATTACCTTGTGTATCAAGGAATGTTTGCCAAACCTTATCAATTTTACGATGCAGTTGAAGGTACATGGAAAAATGAAAGATACGTAGAAGAAGGTAGAGAAGCTGTAGAAGTGACCCACTCATGGGCAGAGGAAGAACTTAATTATTTAATTAAAGCAGGTATTATTGAGATAGATAATATGGAAGAATTTAATCCTGACGAATCAATCTCTAAAGGTGAAGCGTTAAAAGTACTAATGAAATCTTTAACTAGGTTCTATCCGCACTACCCTTATGAAGACAGAGATGACAAGCGTTTTGAGAATATCGATAGCTCACATCCATTATATGATATAACAAATCGAGCAGTAGAAATTGGAATTCTAGATACGAAAACTAGTACATTTGATTATGAATCTACTTTATCAAGACAGGAATTAGCTATTTGGTATATTCGTGCATTAGGACTAGAAAATGCTGCGAAGCATAGTGACATTTATAAACTTTCATTCAAGGATGAAAGTGAAGTCGAGAAGGAATATCGTGGATATGTTGCACTAGTATCAGCTTTGGAAATCTTAAATGGAAGTAATAACCAATTTAAACCGAATGGAGAAGTAACAATGGCTCAATTAGCTGTTTCAAATCTCCGAATGGCACAACATACGACTAATCCACAATATAGATATTATTAAAAGAAGAAATATAAAGATAAATGACCTACTTTAACAATGGATTAAGGTAGGTCATTTATAGATCGATTTTTTCGTAGATTTTTTCTCAGTAGGAATTTCTTCCGTATTCTTTGGTGGTAGTTTAAAGAACCATAATACATAAAAGTAAGCAATTAAATCGACTATTGATATTGTTAAAAAGCTCCAATACCGACGCCATTTTTTATATTCAATTAATTTCGTGAATTTCACTAAAAAATATTCGAATAAAGTGATCAGTGTAGGAGAAATAAGATGGTACACTGATTTTACAAGCAGATTTTTTCTATGAGGGTAATAAATAATAAAAAATGCACAAAGAGCTGGGTATACAAAATACTCAAATGTAAAGCTTGTCTTGTTTGCTTTCTTAAATATACGTAATGGGTATCTTATTAACCCTTTTTCTACAACAACTAATCCAAAGAGCCATGTAAGTAATTGTTTAAAAAGGAATGCAAGATGTGCTTGTCTTTGTTTCTCCTTAGGCACAAAAAGTAGCAAAAGAAGTGCCATACTAATCCAGGAGAATGATAAAATAACCTTATCTCTCCTCTTACTCAAATGTATCCCTCCAATTAAAGAACATGATACTGCTTAGTTTTCTCAAATAGAAAAAAAGTATACGTATGTTTTTTATCTTACAGGTTGGGTAACATAAAAGTAATTAAATGGACAGTATTACTATTCTAAAAAGGGGAAATGTTTGATGAGTTTAACACCTGAACAGCGCATAACCCTTCATGGGTTTAATAATCTGACGAAATCATTGAGCTTTAATATGTATGATATATGTTTTACAAAAACTAAAGAAGAGCGGGAAGCTTATATAGAATATATTGATGAGCAGTATAGTGCAGAGCGATTAACAAGCATTTTAAAAAATGTATCAGATATTATTGGCGCTCATGTTCTAAATGTAGCGAAGCAAGATTATGTTCCTCAAGGGGCAAGTGTGACGATATTGGTTTCTGAAGGCCCTGTTGTAGAAGTACCGACAGAGTCATATGAAGAATCTCCAGGTCCGTTACCTGACAATGTTGTTTTGCAGTTAGATAAAAGCCATATAACTGTTCATACATACCCAGAATTCCACCCAAATGAAGGGATAAGTACGTTTAGAGCAGATATCGATGTTTCAACATGTGGCGAAATATCACCACTTAAGGCATTAAATTATCTAATTCATTCATTTGATACAGATATAATGATAATGGATTATCGTGTACGTGGTTTTACGAGAGATATTAATGGTGAAAAGTTATTTATTGATCATGATATTAACTCAATCCAAAATTACATTCCTGATGAAGTCAAAAGCCAGTATGATATGATTGATGTAAATGTATATCCTGAAAATATTTTTCATACAAAATGTAAATTACGTGGCTTTGATTTAAATAATTATCTTTTTGGTTATACAAAAGATAAATTATCTGATGAAGAAGAAAATGAAATTACGAAAAGATTACAACATGAAATGGATGAAATATTTTATGGGAAAAACATTAAACATTAATTGACTTAATAATATTAATTGGGGTGTCCTAAAGGCTAGAGTTATCCTTTTGGACACCCCTAAGTAATGTTAGAAGGGGAAGAGGAAATTCTATTGAATACTAGTCATGCAACCTAGTATTCTACTTATTAGAAAAAATAGTGTTAGGAGAGTGTGTGATGATAAAACCAACCAGTGTCGGAGAAAGAGTTGTTTCAATCGATATTATTAGAGGCTTTGCCTTATTAGGTATTCTACTAGCCAATATGGTCGCATTTAAAACACCTGTATTTCAGGATTCAGGCGTTTTTTCAGAGGGAAGGCTATTAATTGATGGAAGACTAAACGAAGTGGCGAATTTTTTAGTAACTTTATTTGTCGATGGGAAATTCTATCCAATGTTTTCATTGTTATTTGGAATTGGGTTTTATTTTTTTTATGAACGGACACAGGAAAAGGGTTTAAATGGAACTAGTTTATTTATAAGAAGAGCTTTGTTCTTGTTAATATTAGGACTCATACACCTGACATTTATTTGGTCTGGAGACATTTTACATACATATGCAGTAGCTGGTTTATTCTTGCTTTTTTTTATAAACAGAACGACTAAAGTTATTCTTACATGGGGAATAACATTGTTGCTACTTTCGATGGTTGCAATGTTGTTCTTACTACTAGGGTCAGGTGCACTTATACAAATAGATCCTGATTATTATATAAGTCAAAAAGAAGTAGTTGATCAAGCATTACTAGTGTATTCTACTGGAAGTGTTAGTGATGTTTTTTATTTTCGATTCTATCATGAAGTATTATATTCTCTCTTTAATCTTATCCTTACGGTTCCAAATGTTCTTGGTTTATTTTTAGTAGGTTTGTATATAGCCAAGAAGGGTTATTTGCAAGAACCTTGTAAGCATCAGCATATTTGGAGAAAGTTAAATAAGCATACGTTATGGAGTGGGGGGGGTCTTACGTTACTGTTTGCATTATTGCTAAACGTTGAATTTACTAGTCCATATTGGTTATTGTATGCGCTAGCTCATTCCTTAAATATTATTGCAGGTCCATTGCTAATGCTTTGGTATGTATCTTCAATCGTCTTACTTGTGCAAAAGAAGAGAGTACTACATAAGTTACAACCAATTGGGTCTGTAGGAAGAATGGCATTAACGAATTATCTCCTACAGTCTCTCGTTTTTGTTTTCATCTTTTATGGCTATGGCATAGGAATGTTTGGGAAGATAGGAGCATTTAAAGGGATTTTATTTGCGTTATTGTTGTATTCCTTACAAGTTATCATTAGTCATATATGGTTAAAATACTTTAATCAAGGCCCATTAGAGTCCTTATGGAGAAAGTGGACTTATCAACAAACATCCTCCATTTAAAAAAAAATTTGTCGATTTTATTAAAAAAATGGAGGGAATTACCTACATAATGTCAAATATATTTGTAGTTTGGCAATATAGGAAATGAGGTATATATATTTGGATGCGACTTTATTTAATTCTATTTTTGAACAATCGGCGATAGCAACTGCAATCACAGATTTAAATGGGAATTTTGTACATGTAAATCAAGCTCTCTGTGAATTCACAGGATATAACAAATCAGAAATAATGGACCAATCCTATACTGTAATTTCTCATAAACGTGATATACAAATAAACCGCACCCAATTAAGAATGTTATTAAAGCAGGAAGAAACGAATTTTCAAAGGGAAAAGCAATATATTCATAAAAATGGACATCTTATGTGGGGACTATTAAATGTAAGTTTAATTTTGGGATCTAAGGATTATAATGAACAAAAACTCCTAATTCAAATTAAAGATATTAACAAAAGGAAAGAAATGGAACAAATGTTAGTGGAAAATGAAAAGAAGTTCCGTTTAATAGCGGAACATTCTTCAGATATTATTTCAACGTTTAGCTTTGATAATGAATGCAAATATATTTCTAAATCAATTCAAATAGGTTTAGGGTATAATCCTAACAAACTATTAGAACAAGACATCTTTTTAAATTTACTTCATCCAGATGAAATAGACGAAGTTATGGCACAGGTAAAATTAGCTCTACCATCTGTAACAACTTTTACTCATAGGTTAAGACATAAAGATGGGCGTTACATTTGGTTTGAAACAAAGATTAAAACTATCTATGACCATGGTAGACCAATAGAAAAGTTAGCAGTTTCAAGAGATATTTCAAGAAGAAAAAAATTAGAAGATGAGTTGCTAGTAAGTGAAGAACGTTATCGTAGTCTTGTCGAATCTTCTCCAGAAACGATTTTGGTCTTTTCAGCAGATGACGGTAAAATTTTATATTTAAATGCAACTGGTTATGAGTTATTAGGTGCGAGTAAGAGTCTCGATTTAACAGGCTACACTGTCTGGAATTTCATGATTATGGATGAGATTGAAATGGCAGAGAGTAACTTATATAAAATGTTAACAGAGCTTACTGAACCTATTCAGCATACAACAACATTACTATGCTTGGATAATAAACGGAAATTGGTCAAATCAACAGCTTCCGCAATAACCTATAAGGGGAAAACTGCCATTCAAGCAGTTGTTCGTGATATAACAGAAGAGCGAAAGATTGAAGAATGGATGAAGAAAACAGAAAAGCTTTCTTTAGTAGGACAATTAGCTGCTGGAGTTGCCCATGAAATTCGTAATCCGATGACCTCTATTAAAGGTTTCATTCAATTAGCTAAAACAACAAAGGAATTAAAAGATATCTACATTGATATTATGTTAACAGAGCTCGAAAGAACAGAAAGTATTATTTATGAGTTTTTATCTCTTGCTAAACCGAATGGTGCTACTAGCTTTCAAGACATGAATTTTATTATCATGCTTCAGAAAGTAATTACTTTATTAGAAACCCAAGCAATGATCCAAGATGTTGAAATTTTAGTTGAATATGACCAAGTACCATTAATTGAATGTGATGAAAATCAATTGAAACAAGTATTTATTAATATTATTCAAAATGCAATTGAAGCTAGTACAAGTAAAGGCAAGATAAGGATAACTGTCGGTACTGATTCTCAACATCAATATACAATCGTAAGAATTGTAGATGAAGGCTGTGGAATACCAGAGTGTCGGTTAAATAAGTTAGGGGAGCCGTTCTATTCTACAAAGGAAAAAGGAACTGGCTTAGGGTTACTCGTTAGCTTTAATATTATTGATAGTCATCAAGGTAAGATTAATTATGAGAGTAAGGAAGGTCAAGGTACATCAGTGGAGGTAATATTGCCGGTAAGGCAGTCGATTAGAGAACTAATTACCTAACGAAAGAAACTGAAGTCTTTTTTGAGCTTGCTCTGAGTATATTCCCCAGAGCAAGCATAAAAATGCGCCAAACTATTACGATGTCATTTATTTTGATTAAATTCTATATTAATCGAATTATTTTCTTCTACTAAAATATCATCTTCTTCTTTTTCCTCTTTCTCTTCCAACTCTTGATTTATCATAGATTTTAATTTTTCCTTAATGTTATTGTTTTCTCCATTTTCTTCTATAACAGGACCAAAATTAAAAGTGAATTCATCACCAATAATATATTCACCGGTAACGAACTTTGAATTGGCCTGATGTCCCTTATGAATTGTAGGTCCAAAATTAATTGACCCTCCACGAGCATTATTTATACGAATCGAACCAATCTTAGTATACGGTCCACTTCGTCTCATTAGAAATCCTCCTTTCTTACATACAATAACGTATGTGAGCAAGGACAACCTAGTATAGATGATAGTCACCATATATACTAAATTAGACTATTATCACTAAACTCCAGACTATGTATATGTTTTGTATGGTATACTGAAATAGTTAGTTTTAGATTGGCGGTGAAATATAATGAAGAAATGTGAGTCGTGTTCCAGTCCTATAACATGGAAGGAAAAGACTAAGTCATTATTATTAGGAAATAGACCAATTACATGTCCAAAATGTAATAGTAAATATGTTATCAAACCAAGCTCAAGATTGATTGTAAGTTTAACTCTTGCCATACCATTAGTTATATTTGGTTTATTTATTGCACCGATGATAGGGTTAAGTAATTTAGTGATGGTAGGATATTTGGTAGTTATCGCGCTGTTTATATCAATGGGGCAAGCATTTTTTGTGAAGTATGACAAAAAAAATACCCAAAAGATAAAACAATAGGTATAGAATGAGGGGGCTAACAAAGTGTATTCTTCACTTTGTTAGCCCTCTAGGTACGGTTGATATTTATTTAAAAGGCTTATTGATGTTGTTCTGGTGAATGATCTTTCCCCTTTTTCTTAAGTTCTTTCTCTGTTTCCATATTCTCCATCTCTTTACCTAGTTGTTTCGCATCTTCGAAATCTTCTACCATCGAGTTATCTCTTTCTTTAGAGGGTTCGTCTTTTTTCTTTATCTTTTTCGTCAGTGGATTGTCCAATTGCTTTTTATCTTTTTCATCATCAATTTTTCCTGCACCAAGTCCTTCGTTAATCATCTCATCAATTTGCTCTTCTTTTTTCATGTTTACTTTTCCTCCTTATTGTGAATACTGTTTGTTTTTATAATACCCGTCCATTTGCTAGGTAAACATTACATTTTCAAGATGGTATTCAGTAAGGAAGTCTAGATATAGATAAAATGTATTATGCATGAATAATATGAAGTGTTCATGTTATGGTTATGAAGGTAACTATCTATGTTTGGAAGGGAGTTGTTCTATCTTGGAAATATTGTCACAGATATGGCCATATATATTAATCTTCATACTGTCTGCTATTCCATTATTCGAAGCAATGGTTGTGATACCGATTGCAATTGTAGCTGGATTACCATGGGTTCCAGTATTAATTGTTGGACTTATCGGTAATGTTGTCACTGTTCTTATTGTTATTATTTATGTTGAAAAAATAAAGGAATGGAGAAATAGAAGAAAGCAAAAGAAACTAGAAGAGAAGAACGAAAACATAAGAGAAAATGAAAACGAAGTTGATGAAGCCAAAGAGTCAGAAGAGAAAAACGTTAACAAAAGTGAAAATGAAAATGTTGATGAAGATGTAATTGAAGAGGTAGGAGAGAAGCAAACGAAACGAGCAATAAGAGCACAAAAGATTTGGAAAAAGTATGGATTGCCAGGTTTAGCTCTCATTGGACCTTTTATTGTAGGGAGTCATATTACTGCATTAATGAGCCTATCCTTTGGCGGAACGAAGAAATCTGTTACCTATTGGGTTAATGGTAGTGTAATTGGATGGTGTATTTTACTAGCGGTGCTAGCTCATATTGGTTTAGACTTTTTTATTAGCGATAATGGAGGCTTTTTATCAGACCTTTTCTAAAATTTCAGGAATAGAGACAAAGTCCTAATGGGAGCTTTGTCTCTATTTTTTTCCATCAACCTTAGATTTTGGATATTGAAGTCGAAACTGCTTTAATTTTTTATAATGCTCACTAATTTCTTTAGCTGTTAGCTTATTAGTTTTTAAATCGACTTCACTATGGTATCTCAGAAGCAATTCGGCCGTATTAATTGCATCATCAATCCCACGATGTGCTTTTCCAACTGGATCTATTCCAACTAACTTTAATGCGTTTTTCAAACCTAAAGAATGTTGAATTTCTGGATTAATTAGATTCCCGATTTGTGGTTGTATATCATTGTAGTTTATAATCCAATCTAATTTTAGTTTCGTGCGGATACATTGGTTTATTAGATGAGCTTTGTCATCTCTTCCCCAAGAGCAAAGATAATAATCTTCACCAGCCCAATCTGAAAATTGTTGAATTCCTTGTTTAAATGGGACGGCTGATTTTTCATCTTCCTTAGTCATTTTGATAAATTTCTTTGTACTCTTAGAAAAATAGCCACTCTTTGGTTTAATATACACTTGAAATTGGTCAGTTATTTCCTTTGATGTTAAATTCACTTTACAAGCTCCGATTTCAACGATTTCACTGAGCTGCCCTTTTTTAAATCGCTTCATTAATTCTAAGTCAAAAACAATCGCATCCAACAGATTCACCCTTTCCGTATTACTCTATACTTATAGTTTACACTTACTTTCTGTTTCAATCGAATATTACAATGAAAAAATGTATGAATATTAGTAGTCAGTAGAAGGTTAGATTAAATTGATACATATCATTTGAAGTCATTTTCTTATGAAACTGTGGGGATTTGTTACATTTCCCTTAAACTATGATAATATAATTAATGTGAATATAAAACATAGTAGGTGAGTAATTTGATCGTCAATCGAAATGAACCATGTCCTTGTGGCAGTGGAAAAAAGTTTAAAAAATGTTGTTTGAAAAATGAAAATGTTATTCAATTAAGTAAAGTAAAAGAGGAGCGTTTTTTTACACAAAAGAAAAACTTAGTTGATAAGCTTAGGGAATTTTTCACAGAAAAGCTAAGTTATAATGAGCATATGCGTCTTCATACTGAATTCAAAAATCGAACAGGGCGTAGTTTATCTCAAGAAAATGACCAAGCGTTCTTTACCTTTTGGTTATATTTCTTCCATCGATTTGAAGAAAATGGCCGAGGGATTGAATGGTTTTACAGTGAAAATCAGTCGAAGTTATCTGAAGTTGATAGGCAATTTGCAAAATCATGGACAGAACTATTGCCTAGAATCGTTCAAGCGGTAGACGCGACGAACTCTGAGGTGTTGTTTGAGGATATTATCACGAAAGAAACCTTTAATGTTCCAAATAATAAAGAGGCATTACCTATCTTTGCTCCTTGGTATGGTACCATTGGTGTGCTTGAGCCTTTTGATAATCAGTATTATTTCAATGGGGTTCGTGTTTTTGAAGGACCAAGCAATATTAACAATGCATTACTGAAAGTAGAAGATCTAATCGAGGAAACGAAGAAAAGCGCTACTGAGGTGCTTATAGACTATTATCCTGAAATTTTGCTTGAATCGTTAAAAAATGAGCGTGACACGGGTGAAGCTATAGAACAAAAGACTATTTCTGAGTACAAATTAGATTATAATGTACATAACCATACGGTACTTCAAGATTTTATTCATAACGAAGGTTTTGTTATAGATAAATGGGATGATAAAGTCAAATCGGTTAACTGGACTAGTTCATGGAAATGCTATAAAGATAGTGAATTATCAGGGGAAGTACTACTCGCGGATGTGTATGCTCTGATTGATATCAATGAGGATGTTCTCACTTTTAAAAGTATTGATATTGATAAAATAAATGAGTTCAAAAGCAAACTAGGAAAATTAGGTGTTGCTATTACATTTAAAGAGGAGTCAGTACATACTTTTGAGATTCCGTACTATGCAGAAATTCGTAATACAGTATTAAGGGTCGATGATAATACCCCGCAATACTTTGGTATGTTCGCTCAACAGCATTTAGGAAATGAGATTGAAGTACCGATTCCAAAGTATAATGGCCACTCCATTCGTGAGCTTGTTGAACAGGGCAAAGTTAGGGATGCTGAAACTTGGCTAAAACAAACGGAATATTTGATGTACATGAATGTATTAAAACAATTTGGGAAGGTAGAAGTTACAGCTGATCACAATACAGCGCGTAAAATACTTGGACTTCCATTATCTCCTTTTGTTACTGGTGGGGAAAATAGAACGTCTTCAATGGAGAATGTGGTATCTTCTAAAGATGGGTTTAAGGTCGAGGAGGAAGACATCCCTTACCTTGAAAGTCTAGAATTTACACCTGATACAGTCGACAATTTTTATTCAGAGGATTTTGTTGACTTCTTTAAGGATAAAACAGGTGGGAAAAGTGAAGCAACTGTTAGAAAGTATAAAAACAGCCTAGTTGATTTAAAAGAATTATTAGAGCGTTCTTCAAGAAATAGCTGGAGCGAGTTAAACTATGAATTTTGGGAACAGCTTATTTCAAAAGATTATTTAAGTATGTATGAAGTTGCAAGTAAGACACTACTGAAGGATTTTCTGAGTACACTGAAAGCCTTTACAAAATGGCTAGACAAAAAGTACTCGATGTCGCTTTCTAAAGATGTGACTTCGATTGTAAAAGAATATGAAGAAAAGCTAATTGAAAAATTATTAGTTCTTAGATAATAATTAGAAGGCATCCTGTACTTGAAAGGATGCCTTCTTAAAGTACCTAAGGGGGAACAACGTGGGAGAAGCACAAGTAAAATCAATAGAACGTAAATCAATTGTGGAGAGATTTGGTTTAGAGTCTGTACCGAAAGATTTACGTACAACATCCTCACTAGAATATACGATGATCCAAATAGCGATTGCAGTCAATGCAGGAAACTTTCTCGTCCCTGCCTTAGCTGTTTTAGAGGGAGGGCTTTCATTCTTTTATGCGGTCCTTTCAACGGTGATTGGAGCATCTCTTGCCTTTTTATTTGTATCTTTTTTGGCATTACCTGGGGCAAAATATGGTATTCCAGGTCAGTATGCGATTCGATCTATATTAGGAATGAACGGAGCACGCTTCATCGCGTCACCTGTTCGGACTGTAACGTCTCTGTATTGGTTTGCAGTTCAGACAATTGGAGGTACTTATTTATTAAAGGAAATGATTGAAAGGGCTTTTTCAGTGTACATTTCTTTTGTTCCACTAGCACTTAGTATGGCGACAATCATGGCTGTTCTTGCGCTCATCGGATTTGAAGCGGTAAAAAAAGTAACAAAATACTTCCTACCAATCTTATTTCTAGGGGGAGTAGTTATGCTATATATATTTTTCACGACTGATGCAAAGGGAATGACATTTCAAGATGTATGGTCAAAGGAAGGTACAAACCAAGTAAGTACGATGTTGTTCTTTGCGAGCCTTGCCTTTGTTCAATATATTTCTGGAGTAAGTTCTTCATCTGATATTGGTAGATACGCCAAATCTACGAATCACGCATTTTATGGTTTATTAACGGGGAACATCATTGGTTTTACATTAACAGCTGTACTTGGCGCCTATACGGCTACATTAGCAGCCAGTTGGAATCCATATGTAATCTCTAGTCAGCTAACAGATTCAACTCTGCTTATCCTCATAATCTTTCTTGCTGCTATGTGCTCTATGATTATTATAAATCTTGCAAATGCATATACAGGTGGATATAGCCTATTAAATTCAGTTCCTAGATTAGGCAGAGTGAAAAGTGCTGTCTTGTTTGGACTAACTGCCATAATTTTAAGCTCTCTTCCGGCATTAGTAGATGATGCAAAGACGTTTATTTCGTTTCTAGGGGCATTAGTAATTCCACTATCTGCTGTCATAGTGATAGACTTTTTAGTGGTAAAAAAACGTAAATTATCATCTGCAGATATGGAAAAGCTGGCAAATCAGAGCTATCGTTATAATAAAAAGGCATTACTGTCCGTTGTTCTTGGACTGATAGTTTATCTACTATTACCTGAAAACCTTTCACCAGGTTTTATGGCCTTCATATTAGTTAGTGTTATGTATCTAGGTTTAGTTTATAAAAGAAGAAAATAAGAAGTTGTGTGAATAATAGGAAGCTAGATTAGATAGTATCGTGAAATCAACAGGTATTATTGAAAATGTCTTCCTATTATCACCTTTAAGAAAATAAAGGAATGAGGCGAATGAATAATTTCGAATTCAGGTTTGATTTCACTCTGAAGTAAATCAATTACAACTCGATGTTCTTTGATCGTCCCTTCAAGGTATCTAAAATTACTTCTCATTTCAATTAAAATCTTCTCTTGTCCAGTTTCAATTCTCTCTAAACGTTCATCAACTGAATTAAAACGCTTATTAATAGCAATGACTTGAGTATCAACTGAATTAAAACGCTTATCAATAGCAATCATTTGAGTATCTATTGAATCTAGTCTCTTTTCATTTGCAACGAGCTGTTCATCGATAGAATCAAATCGTTCACCAAACCGAGCGTCCATAGAGTCAAACCGCTCATCGACAGCAAGAAACCGAGCATCAATAGAGTCAAATCTTTTATCAATTTGTTCGAACTTTACATTCATTTCCTTTTTCATACCTTGTATTTCGGTAAGAATTAATTTCATCGCTTCCTCCAATGCTTTCACCTCCTTTATTATTTTGAATTATACCATTAAAGCAGAATGATATTAAATAATTTAAGCTATACATAATTGTAGAAATTCTAGTTTGCTTAGATAACGTTGCAATAGCAAAGAGGATGTTTAAAGATCAGTGTACATATCTTAGAACATCCTCTTTTTATGTGTAGTTTTGTTATTTTTCATTTTGTCGAAGTAAACCTAATAGCAATTGGTCAGTTTGTAAATCAATATATTCATCAATTGTGTAAAGTTCCTTTAATGCCCAGCGACGAAATGCCCACATATGTCCACTAATTATAATGTTATGTGCTGTTAATTTAATTTGCTTTTCATTTAAATCTATAATTTTTTCAGCGACACATTCTCTGATTACTTTTTCAATACTTTCCATCATTAAATTGTTTTTATTTAGAACATAGAGGAGAGCATCTTTTGGTAAAGCTTTCACATCTTGATACATGATAATGATTTCGTCTTGTAAACCATCGACAACTCGAAAGTATGAACTAATTACAACCTTTAATCGTTCTATCCCTTTAAGCTTTGTTGTATCAAGGTTAGATTCAAGGCGCTCATTTACTTCATCATAAATATAGTCACAAACTAAAAATAGAACATCTTCTTTCTTACCTATATATTCATAAAGTGCACCTATACTGAATCCTGATTCTTTAGAAATTTCTCTAGTTGTTGTACGATGATATCCCTTTTCTTTAATAAGGCGTACTGATGCTTTAATAATTTGATTTCTTCGGTATTCTAATAATTTAGGATCTTTTACACTTGCGGGTACTTTCCTTTTTTTCAAATGGCTCACTCTCCTTGATGACAGAATCTCTATAAATAAATTAACTGGAAATTTCGAAAAAATATTTAGGGTACAGTCTATTTTAAAAAGGATATGAACTTTTTGCAATAAAAATAAATGAAGCTTCACTCAATGGAAGCTTTTATTTGGTTTTTTGTTTTGGAAAGGCAACCGACACAATGTTTCTTGACTACAATAGTTAAAAGCGTCAGTGGATATTTTGTGGAATGATTGGGTTTATTTGTCTACTTAGTTCATAATGGAATGGATAGAAAATTTAACACGGAGAGGGAGAGGTATGTTGAAACTTACATACACTGGCAAGACGAAGGATGTTTATGTTTTAGAGGATGGAAACTACTTATTAAAATTTAAAGATGATGTGACTGGGGAAAATGGAGTATTTGACCCAGGTGCAAATACAGTGGGACTAACGTTAGAGGGAGCTGGAAAAGCTGGACTACGTTTAACAAAGTTTTTCTTCGAGGCGTTAAAGAAGAAAGAAATCCCAACACATTACATCGATTCTAATATAGAAGAAGGGACGATGACGGTTAAGCCTGCTGAAGTATTTGGTAAAGGACTGGAGGTAATTTGTCGCTACAGAGCTGTTGGAAGTTTCCTACGCCGTTATGGGATGTATGCGGAAGAAGGTCAAGAGCTAGATGGATTCGTTGAGGTAACATTGAAGGATGATGACCGTCAAGACCCGCCAATTTCTAATGATGCCTTAGACATGTTAGGGATTCTTTCAAAAGAGGAATACGAAGTACTAAAAGTGTTAACACAAAACATCGGAAATGTAGTGAAAGAAGAGTTAGCAAAGAAAGATATTGAGCTATACGATATTAAATTTGAATTTGGTCGTATTGAAAACGGCAAGGAAATTGTTCTAATTGATGAAATCTCAGGTGGTAATATGAGAGCTTACAAAAATGGTCAATATATTGAGCCATTACAATTAGAAAAATTTATGTTGGAACTATAAGTAAGCATAAGGATCAATGTATGGCAGCCAAAGTTGAATGGCTGCTTATTTTTTTAAGAGTGCGTATGTTGAGAAAAACTTTAAGTCAAAGGAAAGTTTAGTCATAAAGCAATCCCTCGCTCTATTTCATCTTAGAAAAGGAAGAATAAACTCCTGGACAATCTCATATATGTAAGTAGGTTGCTACTTTGTTCAAATTTGAAGGTGGGTGACAGGATGAGTGAGGTAGAATTATATACAAGTAGTAGTACTGATTTAACGATAACTAATCAAGAATTGAATTATTTCGGGAAAGTCATTCCCTTTCAAAATGTACAAAATGTAACTTGTACACAAATGAAGGCAGATTATACGATTTTCTCTTGTTTAGCACTAATAGGATTAATTATTACATGCCTAGGAAAGCTGCGGGCTGGACTAGTGATTTCAGATTTAATTATATTTGACCATTATTTACAGTTATATAATTTATGGGATTCTACCGGGGCGTTTTTCTTAATGATCAGCGCTTATATTTTTTTACTAACTAAGGATAGATATCTTATTGATATTAAAATGAAAAACGGAGAAACAATGAATATACCATTAACAAAAAAAGTAGATCAATATTCGATAGAGAATATTGAAAAATCAATCAAACAAGCTATGCGATATACGAAATTTTCAGTAGCAGCAGAAAATCCTTATGAATCAAAGAGTAAGTAATTATTGATGAGGGTGTCTCAAAAAAGCGATTGTGGTTTTTTGAAAGCACTGAAATAGTCCAAGGTAGAGTATTCAAGTTGCAAGCCTATCCATTTTATCACTCTTTCCTATTTTACTATTTTAAGCAATGGATAGGATAATATGTACTAGTCATGGTGAAAATTGAATCATCACACAGTTATTTATTAATTATAATTATTATTAATATATATTGTATTTTATTTAATGCATGTTATAATCATTCTTATTAAGAGTGAATGATAATACAAGAGGTGTCTACTATGAATGTAAAAATAAAAGAATGTCAAACTTGTAATTCTCCAGTTAAAACATTAAAGCATGGAAGTTTGTGTGAGTGTGGCTATAAACTGAAAAATAGAAAACATGGCTAGAGAGTAGGAGCACTAAAAAAGTATTTTTATATTTTTTAGTGCTTTTTAAGAAATACGTTAAAGCTGTTATAATTTTTATTGAAGTTGACGCGCAACGTGAAGAAACATTATAAGTTATAATTTCTTTCTCATTTATCTTGTCTAATTCTCACCATTGCACCTTCCAATTTGAAATTTGGATAATGATATGCATAATATCCTCCACCATATTGACCCGCATATTCTAGTGTAGTTGTTTGATAAGCCTGTTTTTCTTCATCTTCACCAAGAAGCAGTTCAATGGAATCACCATTCTCTATTTCGTGTCCTTCTACCTCAAATTTCCCGTTAATATTTAGGTGAAGTTTTCCTTCAACAAGAACCTCTTTTTCCATATAATCAATACTGTTCTGAAGCTGCGATATATATTGTTCATGTAAGATTTGTAAATAAATATAAGTAGAACGGTTATGTATATCCATCTCTTCGATAGAATCTACCTCTTCTAACTCGTTCATTATTTCAGTAAATTCCTTAAGATTCTTAGAAATTAATTGTAATGTATCGTTCGCTTGCTTAACTTTTTCTACATGACTCATAGTATCAACCCCTCCATATTTCTTCTTTATAAATTTTCTCTAAAAATAACATAAAACTATATTAAGTGAAACTGTAAATTGAAAATTATTGTTCTTATAGAATTTATTTTCTATCTTAATTCGGTTTCTTACTACTCCTAATTGGTAAAAGAGTATTAGATAGATATTTGTCGACTTGTCGACTTGTGTAGGAGGGTTAGAAGCGAAATGCGTAGTGATAAAATAAATGTGTTTTCAATTTCAGCAGTGATCGTGTTGTTCATTGCTTTATGGGGATTCTTCTTTCCGAGTGGGATGGAGAGAATCATGTTGTTTGGGTTAGAACTCGTTAATGATGTATTTGGTTGGTTTTATGTAATGGCAACAGCAATATTTGTTGGCTTTTGCTTATATTTAGGTTTTGGTCCTTATCGTCATATGAAAATTGGTAAAAAAGAAGATAGTCCAGAGTATTCATATTACTCATGGATTGGAATGCTTTTTGCAGCTGGTATGGGCGTTGGACTTGTCTTTTGGGGTGTTGCTGAGCCTGTGTCTCATTATGTAAATCCATCAAACGGGATCGAGCCTGAGTCTCGGCAAGCGGCTGAAACTGGCTTATTATATGGTGTTTTTCATTGGGGGATTCACCCCTGGGCTGTCTATGGGATAGTTGCTTTAGCTTTAGGATTTGTTAAATATCGTAAGGAACTACCTGGACTAATTAGTTCTACTTTTTACCCTATTCTAGGGGAACGAATAACTGGTAAATGGGGAGAAACGATCGATGTAATTGCTATTGTAGGTACAACTGCTGGAATAGCGACTTCTTTTGGGTTAAGTACGCTTCAAGTTGGCGGTGGGATTCAGCAAGTATTTGGAATTGAGAACAATGGTTTACTTCAACTTATGATTATCATGATAGTAACAATTGTTTTTTTAGTCTCAGTTATTTCAGGTATTGACCGAGGTATGAAATATCTAAGTATTGGAAATTTAACCTTGGCAGGCATTCTTTTATTTATTGTTATTTTTGTTGGTCCTACTTTATTTATTATGGAGCACTTTACGTTAACATTAGGTACATATATTTCTCAGATCATTCCATTAAGTTTTCATACAACTCCTTATACCGATAATGAATGGCTAGGGGAGTGGACCTTTTTTTATTGGGCTTGGGTAATTGCGTGGAGTCCTTTTGTTGGTACTTTTATTGCTAGAATTTCAAAAGGTCGCAGCTTACAGGAGTTTATGATAGGGGTGTTGTTTATTCCTGCATTAGGAAGCTTGTTGTGGTTTGTTGCCTTCGGTGGAACGGGAATTTATCAGGAATTAACGATGGGAGTAGGCCATGCATTAGAAATTAAAGAAACTCCTGAAATCGGAATTTTTCTAGTACTAAGCCAATTACCTTTAGGTTTAATTCTGAGTGTCGCTGCTTTAATTTTAATTACTATATTTTTTATCACATCAGCCAATTCAGCAACTTATGTACTTGGAGTATTTTCTTCTAATGGAAACTTACAACCGAAGAAGTATATGTTAATTACATGGGGGCTACTTATTTCAGCAGTTGCTTCTTCACTTCTCATAAGTGGGGGTCTTCAAGGCTTGCAAGCACTAGCAATTATTATTGCATTGCCTTTTACGTTCTTAATGCTATTAATGATTTATTCAATCATTAAATTTGTTAGACAGGAAGGAATTGAAAAGCATAAAGTTGAGGAAAAAGAAGATTGGTGATGCTTATAAGATAAATGAATGTTAAGAATTACTTAGTGAAGTATGGCACTCTTATCTATGTAGTAAGTTTAAATTGAAACTTTCCTTATTGTAGGTCATAATTATAAGGTGCTAGTAAACTTTACTAAGTTGTCATTAAAAGGAAGGTAATTTATGTCAGAAGAAAATATTACGAGAATACATTTAAATGGGAAAGAACTTATTCTTATCGGTACTGCCCATGTGTCGAAGCAAAGTGCAGAACAGGTTAAAGAAGTAATTGACCGAGAAAAGCCAGACTCTGTTTGTGTAGAGCTAGATGAGCAAAGGTACCAATCGATCATGGATGGTAACAAATGGAAAGATATGGACATTTTCAAGGTTATCAAGGAAAAAAAGGCAACTCTTTTACTAATGAATCTTGTCATATCCTCGTTTCAAAAACGTATCGCGAAGCAATTTGGAATTAAGCCAGGTCAAGAAATGATTCAAGGGATTGAATCAGCGAGAGAGCATAATGCGGAATTAGTACTTGCCGACCGAAATATCCAAATTACGTTTGCTAGAATTTGGCACGGTATTGGTTTTTGGGGGAAAGCTAAATTACTATCACAGCTTATAGCTAGCATCTTCAGTAAAGAGACGATTTCTGAGGAAGAATTAGAAAAAATGAAAACGCAAGACATGCTAAATTCAATGCTTGAGGACTTTACAGTTACATTTCCTAGATTGAAAAAACCGTTAATTGATGAAAGGGATCAATACTTAGCTCAAAAAATCAAAGAAGCACCTGGAGATAAGGTAGTAGCAGTATTAGGAGCTGCACATGTACCAGGTATCAAAAAAGAAATACATAAGAACCATGATTTACGAGAGATTAGCAAGTTACCACCTAAATCCAAGGCACCTAAAGTCCTTGCTTGGATGATTCCAATTATTATACTTTCGATTATTGGATATACTTTTTACGCTAATCCTTCCGCAGGTTTTCAACAAACATTAAGCTGGATTTTGTGGAATGGTTCATTTTCAGCTCTAGGGGCACTGATAGCATTTGGTCATCCATTTGCAATCCTCACCGCATTTCTAGTAGCGCCATTAAGCTCATTGAGCCCATTAATGGCAGCAGGTTGGTTTGCAGGTATTGTGCAAGCTTATATGCGCAAGCCTAGTGTAGCTGATTTTGAGAATCTGTCTGACGATGTCTATAATGTAAAAGGTTTTTGGAATAATACTGTCACGCGAATTCTTCTTGTTGTCATGCTATCAAATATCGGTAGTACAATAGGAACGGTAATTGGTGGGGCTGATGTAGTGCGCTTATTCTTAGAAAATTTGTAATGTATTAGATGTAACCAAAGGTATTGTAACTCTTTGGTTACGTCTTTTTTAATTTTAATATAAAATTTCACGTACTGTATGTTATAGAAAAGTGTATTTAGTCTTAAGGTAGTTAAGAGTATTATATCGTTCCTTTAAAAAGGAACCTTTGGTGATGTATAATGACAAATAGCATTTTCTTGATTTACGTCTTATATATGGGAGAGCGATATGAAAAAAACAGTAAATGTTGTTGGTGCGGTCATCTTTAACTCCAACAAAGAAATCTTATGTGCGCTTCGTTCATCTACTATGACAATGCCTCATCTTTGGGAGTTTCCAGGAGGTAAGATAGAGGAGGGAGAGAAAGCAGAAGATGCTCTAGTGCGAGAAATTGATGAAGAACTTGGCTGTGAAATACTGGTTCAAGACAGTGTTGAGGATACAACTTATGAGTATGAACAAATTAATGTTCGACTACTTACTTTTACTTGTAAAATTGTTAAAGGTAGTCCTGTCGCGAAAGAACACGAAGAGCTACGATGGGTACCTATTTCATTTTTATCTAAACTGAAATGGGCTCCAGCTGATATTTCAGCAGTAAAGACATTAGAGAAAAAATTTGAGGAGAGATGAAGTCATGCCAACGTATAACAAATTAGTCAGAGATAAAATACCAACATTATTAGATACTATAGGAAAAAAATATAATGTAACTGAGTTAAATGAAGCTGAATACAAAACTGAATTAAAAACAAAGCTTGGAGAAGAAGTAGAAGAATTTTTAACAGCTAAAGATGACGGACAAGCTGTTGAAGAGTTAGCAGATATACTTGAGCTTATTCATGCATTAGCTAATGTTCATGGTGCAACAATTGAGGATGTTGAAAAGGCTAGAAAGATTAAAGCTGGAGAAAGAGGTGGCTTTCAAAAAAAAGTCTTCCTTATTGATGTAGAGGATAAGTAAGTAGTTAAGGGATGTCCGAAAAGGTTATAGTTACCTTTTCAGACATCCCTTAATTATGTGTCTACCCATTTACTATTTCGGATAAAAGTCCATATGATTCCATTCGTGCCTCTTGATCATAGACATGTGTATTGATAATGATTTCGTCTGCTTGTGTTTCGTTGAGGAATTGCTGAAGCTTTTCCTTCACTTTCATTGGACTTCCAGATACTGAATAGTGAAGCATTTTTTGAACCATAGCTTTTTCATTCATGTTCCATAGTTCCTCTATGTTCTCAACTGGAGGCATTAGCTTTCCTGATTTTCCACGGATAATGTTTAGAAATGCTTGTTCTTGAGAAGTTGCAAGCCATCTTGCTTTTTCATCCGTCTCTGAAGCTATTACGTTTGCACCAATCATTACATAAGGCTTATCAAGCGTTTCTGAAGGCTGGAAGTTTTTACGATACAAATCTAATGCAGGTAATAAATAATCTGGAGCAAAGTGGCTAGCGAATGCAAATGGTAAACCGAGTTTCCCAGCTAACTGTGCACTAAATCCACTTGAACCTAATAACCAAATTGGAATAGAAAGCCCTTCACCAGGAATCGCACGAACATGTCGTTTATAGGTTGGATTTAGAAATAAACGCAATTCTTCTACTTGTTCAGGAAAGTCATTACCGTCGTATCGTTGACTTCGACGTAATGCTTGTGCTGTATGTGGATCAGTTCCAGGTGCACGCCCTAAACCTAAATCAATTCGGCCGGGATACATCGATTCTAGCGTTCCAAATTGTTCAGCAATTACGAGTGGAGCATGATTAGGAAGCATCACACCACCAGAGCCTACTCTGATTTTTGATGTACCACCAGCTATGTATCCAATGACTACTGATGTAGCAGAGCTAGCAATACCTGGCATGTTATGGTGTTCAGCAAGCCAGAAACGCTTATATCCAAGTTCTTCAACACATTGAGCTAGTTGTAAACTATTTTTAAAGGAGTCACTTGCCGAGTATCCTTCTAATATAGGAGCAAGGTCAAGGACAGAATATTTTGTATTAGATAAAGTTTTTTCAGACATAGAAGTGTCCTCCTTAGATTGATACTTTTTGAAGTTGTAGCAAAATAGTATCACGTATACAGTGGACATGCATGTAAAGTGACTTCCCTTTTAAGATATAAATTTAGCTTACTTTTTGTTGCTATTAAATTTATTAGCAAGTACTCTTTTCGCTTCATTATAAGTAAGACCAGACTGTTCATTTTGTCTTTTTACATCTTCTATATTTGTTCCAGAAACTGTGTATTTCTTATTATTCATGTATAAACCTCCCAAAATAGTCTTTCTATATTCTTTGCTAAAATTAGCTTTTTCATGTAAATAAGGTGCCTCTTCCAAGTGCATTTACTGCTGCACAAAAAGGAATCAGGCACCTATTATAGAAAAACTATTTCTGAAGAGAGATACATACAAACTATGAATTGCTAATTATTTTAAAAAGGTAATTTATTCTTTATTAAACCATAGTGGTTCGTTGTCATCAACGTCACCATTATAATTAATAAATATCTCTTCACCAGCTTTAATATCTTTGTAAGCATAGTAGTCAAAAGTGTGGTTATCAAAATTAATATCATACGTAGCATTAGGCTCATAGGAATGATTAAATAGCATTCCGTAACCTAACACAACTGCTGTGTGGTTAATTCCATATTCATAAACATAATCTGCAAGAATTGTTTTCTCTATATGCTCATGTTCCTCATTCGGATATGGTACAACTGGTGCTTCATGAAAAAGTTGTCCTTTTGCTATATCCTGTGTGGCAAATACACCACGATTAAATTCCCCGTCACTAACTCTTGATATCTTTATCTCGATCATTTACTTCACCTACGCGTTCTTCATTATTATCTTTCAATTACCATACAACTGACTGTAACATTGGGAAGAAAAAACAACAACTATTATCGCCAATCTTACTATGAATAATAAAAGGGAAGTTATTCCTATAAACTGATTTTTATGGTAATGTAGGGTATATTTAGCTATATAATTGAAAGTGGGAATAAAATTGGAATCTATTATTATGCCTACCATTGGAATTGTACTTGCTAGTTTATGCTTTTACGAAGCGATTCGTATACAAGTGCAAAAAGGGATAATTAAAGAATCAAAGATTGCTTTCTTATTTACATTAGCTTTGTCCTTTTTGCAATTTTTCATAACGCCATTTCCAGTACAAGACATGACTTTATTCTTTGTGTTTATCATAGGAATAGTAATACTTTTATTGTTTATAAAGATATATTTTCAAGGCAAAAGTATTACAGTGTATGCGACGACAAAGAATGAACTTCTACGTACGTTAAGGGGGGAGCTTTCTGATTTATCAATCCCTTACAAAGAAGAAGATTCTTTAACAGCTGAGGCGACACTACTTGAGCTATATGAAGATCGTGCATTGATTAAAATTAGTAGTTTCAATAGTGAAGGGACTTCGAATTACACCGTGTCATTTAAAAAATGGTGGAGGGTTTATCAAATTGATGAAGTTCAATTACGCATGATAGAAGTTTATCAAAAGGAACGCGAGCAACAAATTTTTTGGAAACCGATATTGCTTAACTGTCTTTTAGGAATTGGGATTTTATTTGTAACATTCTATTTAATGTGATCGTAGCAGAATACAACCTCTGAACTTTACAAAAGCTATTATAGACAACAACTTGGGAGGTAAAGGATATGACTAATTCAAAAAAACAACAAGGTTCTTTAAATAGAAAGCAACAGGAAAAAGAGGTGCATAATCAAAAAAAACAAATAACTACAGCCGAAAAAGATGGTTTTCGTTATGACTATGATGATTCATCTGACATATAGAGTATAAGGTGAGGGCTGTATTTTAGTGAGGTTGTTCGTTTCGATGAACAGCCTTTTTAAAGTACGACTAAACTAAAGGGGGATGGAATATGGTTGACAAGGTGTTAATCGTTGAGGGAACGAACGACCGTAAAAGAGTCAAACGTGTGATTGATGAACCTGTTGAAATCATTTGTACATATGGTACGTTAAGTGATGAAAAGCTTGAGACATTAATTTTTCCAGTCGAGGATTTAGATGTTTATATTCTTGTAGACGAGGATGAAGCTGGGGAAAAGCTGAGAAAACAATTAAATCATGAATTACCAAATGCAACTCACATATATACGTTGAAAGAATATCGTCAGGTAGAAACAACACCTTATAAGTATCTTGCTCAAGTGTTGAGAGGACATTTTGCTGTAAAAGCTATGGTGTGACTCGTTTCATGAGGACAACAGGTTCGTTATAGTTAGAATACGATGAAAATTGGCAACTAAACGGACATTGGTTCCGTTAGTAAGGAAAAATTGCTTGTTTTTACAATACTATTATTAAAATAAGGGATCTAGTGTCCAAACTATCGTCTAAAAGTAGGTTTACTAGGATATAAGTGATTCCCTGTCCACATTGAAGTATTTTGAAGCTAAACAGTAAAAAAATAAGCAACTGCCTTATTAAAAAGGTAGTTGCTTGGTTCGTTTAACGTTGTTCTAAACGTGCAATTCGTTCATCTAAATCTGGGTGAGAGGAGAATAGTCTCATCATGCCACCTTTTCCGCTGATTTTCATTGTTTGGATCGCTGAATCATCAGTACGGTCTTTTACGTTAGCACGGTCTACATACCCTTTTAGTGAGCGTAATGCATGTGCCATTTTGTCTCGACCAGCTAAATCAGCTCCACCTTGGTCAGCGTGGAATTCTCTGTAACGTGAGAATGCCATAACGACAAGACTTCCAAGTATCGAAAATAAAATTTGGAAAATGATAATTGCTGCAAACTGAACAACGACTTGCATTTCCTGACGAACAAAACGAGATACAAGAATTGCTGCAATTCTTGAGAAGAAGACAACGAATGTATTGACGACACCTTGTAATAACGTCATCGTAACCATGTCCCCGTTTGCTACGTGTGCTACCTCATGGGCGATAACACCTTCAACTGCATCATCATCCATCACATTAAGTAATCCTGATGAAACTGCAACGAGAGAACGTTTTTTCGAAGGGCCTGTTGCAAACGCATTCACTTCAGGAGACTGATAAATTCCTACTTCAGGCATATGTGCTAAACCAGCTGCACGTGATAAGCGATGAACTTTTTCTACAACAACGCGCTCATCGTGTGATAACGAACCATTCGGGTCGAGTACTTTGACCTTCATCATTTTTTTTGCAATGAATCTTGACATAGCTAGGGAGATAAAAGACCCTGAGAAACCAACAATTAAACTAAATACCCCTAAAGCGACTAAATCAATTCCTAATCCAGGTCCACCAGTATCAAAAGTACCACCGATATCAGTAAAGGTAGTGATTAGTGACCATACAATGATGATTGTCGTCATAACAAGTATGTTTGTTAAAATAAAAAACAAAAAGCGTTTTCCCATCATAAACCTCCAATTTCATAACATTTATCCTTTATTCTAACACGAAATTGATAAGTTAACAGAGAATATCTATTGAACAATTAGATAATTTCGTGTGGTTATTTCTCATAATTGTAAAGTTTGTCTTTTCATTAGTATCAAAGTATAATTTAAAAATTCAAAAAAATTTTATACATCAAATTAGGGTGAGGAAAATTATGACCAATCTTAAGAAATCAAGAATTATCGGAATTTGCCTAGTACTTACAGGGGCAATTTTGTGGGGAGTTTCAGGATCTGTTGCTCAATATTTATTTGAAGAGCATGGCTTTAATGCAGAATGGTTAGTGGTGATAAGGCTATTAAGTGCAGGGATTCTAATGCTATCAATAGCTATAATGACAGGAAATGAGAATGTGTGGGAAATATGGAAGACTCCTATGAATCGAGTAAAAATCATCGTTTTTGGGATATGTGGAATGCTCGGGGTTCAATATACATATTTTGCAGCAATAGAAGCAAGTAATGCGGCAACCGCAACACTACTTCAGTATACCGGCCCAGTGATGATTGTTTTGTATCTTTTACTCCGTCATAAAGTGGCCCCAACAAAGTATCAAGTAATGGCTATTATTTTAGCTTTAACAGGAACATTTTTACTAGTCACACATGGAAACTATACGACTTTATCGATTTCAGGCTGGGCATTATTTTGGGGGCTAGCTTCTGCTGTCGGGTTAGCGATTTACACACTACAACCTATTAAGCTTCTTAAAGAATTTGGCTCAGGTGTTGTCGTTGGATGGGGTATGATTATTGGCGGAATTGGAATGAGCTTTATTCATCCACCATGGAATATTGTAGGAGAACTGACTGTACCATCAATTATTGCTGTAATATTTATTATTATTTTTGGAACGATTATCGCTTTTTTTAGTTATCTCGAAAGCTTGAAATATTTAAAGCCGACAGAAGCGAGTTTATTAGCTTGTGCTGAACCACTTTCAGCAGCAATCATCGCCGTTATTTGGTTGAATGTAGTATTTGGATTGTCAGAATGGATTGGTGCCTTCTGTATCATTACAACGGTTGCGATCCTGTCATTTGGAAAAGAAAAGGAGAAAGAAACAAGCGAAAATCAGTCGTATGAAGAGGTTGGGTAAAAGGGTGAAAAAGTGTATAATGAAATTTTAGATTCTATAAATGCTTTACCAGATATAGAATACAAAGACTAAGTGTTTATTGCTGTGATAGCAGAACAACAGCTATTTATTTGTTGTGCTAATGCATAGGTTAGTTGAAATAGATTAATGAAAAGCTTTTAAAGTCAAAATAAAAGTGATTCTTCTTGTACATAACGATAGTTTGGTCTACTCTTTGTTTAAGGAGTGAAAGTAATGAGTGAAAATATTGAAGGTATAGATTACAAGGAAGTAATTGAATATGCACTTGATCCGCTAATTGTACATTCGCAACTGAAGATAATATATGTAAATGAGGCAGCAGAAAAGTTTTTTAGAGCTCCAAGGGAAGGGTTGATTGGAGCAAGTCCGTTGGATATTTTTAAAGACACCTCTAAACCCGCAATTACAAAAAGAATTTCCGGAGCTTATCGTGAACCCGCCGAGCTTATTGAGGAAACTATATATAAAATGGATGGAACGTCAGTAGAAGTTGAGTTATATTGTCACCCTATTAAGATAGGAGAAACAAAAGCCATTCAAACTTATGTAAAAGACATCACGGAGAGAAAACAACAAGAAATCATACATCATGAAATGAATATACAAATAAATGAGATAGCGTCCAATATTGTCCCCATCCTAGAAGGCATTGCTGTTCTTCCTTTAGTAGGAGCAATAAATCAAGATAGGGCTATGCACCTCTTAGAATTGGTGCCAGTCAATGTTAAAGAGCAAGAAATAACCTGTTTAATTATAGATTTTTCAGGAATTTATAAAATTGATAATTTAGTTATTGACTCTATATTTAAAATTATCAATGTACTAAACGTAATAGG
The DNA here is from genome assembly GCF_002335805.1 of Bacillus sp. FJAT-45350. NCBI lineage: Bacteria > Bacillati > Bacillota > Bacilli > Caryophanales > Bacillaceae > Bacillus > Bacillus sp. FJAT-45350. The sequence goes on from NZ_NISU01000001.1 coordinate 971,487, forward strand.
GGTAAAGTGCATTTTAACTGGGGTAAGACCACAATTAGCCATAGAAGCAGTTAACCTTGGGTTTAACTTAAAAAACATAATTACTTTCTCCAATGTTAAGGATGCTTTATATTTTTTAGGAGGAAACAATACAAAGTAAGGAATAAGTCGTTCAAAGACTTCTTACTGGAATTTGTGGGCCACTAATCACTGGATTAGCGGTCTTTTTGTGAAGAACAACATAGATACTTGGGGGAAAATATGAAAAAAATAATCATAATTATCAGTATTACAATCGTATTTCTTATTAGTTTAGGTTATTTAATAAATGAGATATCTAAATCAAGATCGTTCCAGTTTTTTGGAGGCTTAATCACAAGTGTAGAAACAAATGAAAAAGTAGTAGCATTAACGTTTGATGATGGTCCTGGTGCTAACACAGATAAAATATTAGATATTTTAAGTAAACATGATGTGAAAGGGACCTTTTACTTAACAGGACATGAGATTGAGAATTTTTTTGATGATGGAGTTAACATTGTACAAGCAGGGCATGAAATTGGAAATCACTCTTATTCCCACAAACGAATGGTTTTTAAATCACCATCTTTCATAAAAGATGAAATAGAGAAAACAGATGAATTGATACGCCAAATTGGCTTTGAAGGGGAAATCACATTTCGCCCACCTTTTGGAAAAAGATTATTGTTTTTGCCGTATTATTTATCAGAAAATGATAGAAATACAATCTTATGGAACATCGAACCGGAAACCAACCCTGAAATAGCTTCGGACTCACATAATATTGTTAATCATATAGTTGATAATATAGTGCCAGGTTCCATTATTTTGTTGCATGTCATGTATGAAAGCAGAATAGAATCTCTCAATGCTGTAGAAGGAATTGTTATTTCGCTAAAAGAACAAGGGTACACATTTGTGACAGTTTCCGAACTATTAGAACTTGAAAACTAGCGGAGGCATTTAGGGACTGTTGCAATAGCAGTTCCTTTGATGTTGAAGTGACGAAGCAGTTATAGAGTAACTCAAGGAATTGCAGGTAGGTATCTACTTCTGTTTTTAGATAGGAATTTTGGTTACGGGGCTTTTAACTTGTTTCAGATTTCATATTGGTATGAACTTGTTTTGTTCTTTGTAATTGTAATTCCATTAGCTATAATTGTTGTCCAAAGTTTAATTGACCGTTCAATAAATAAATTTAAACAAACGGAATATGAAATAAAGATAAAAGAACTTGAATGTAAAATAGAAAAATTAGAGAAGCGGGATAGGGACTAATAACACCACTTTTGTTAAAGTGGTGTTATTGTTTGAAGTAATAAAAACAAGGCATGGAGATAAAAACTCCCCATGTCTCTTTTAAGGCGCTGAAAAAGTCCAATCAGTCGATTTGAGAAGCGGTAATGGCTCCACACGTTGCGCGTTTGCATTAAGAAAATCACTCATAGCATGCTTTAAAAAAGAGGCAACGGCTTCATGCATTACTTTAAGGCCACTAAAAAAGTGGTCTGCACCCCGAAAGTTAGAGTTGTAATCTGACTTTTGGGGTGTATTTTTTATGGCTAAATATAGTGAAGAATTCAAATTAATGGTTGTAATAGAATATCGAGAAGGTAATTTGTCGTATGACCGCTTGGCAAACAAACACAGGATGCAACACAGCTCTATGATTAAAAGGTGGGTAAAAGTATACGAAAGATATGGTGCAGCTGGGTTGATGAAAAAGACTAAGAGGGAAACTTATTCTGTTCAATTCAAACTAGATGTAATAAGCTTTATGAAGAGAACGGGCTCTTCAGAGGTAGAAACTGCCATACGATTCGGTTTATCCACTCCTTCTATGGTAAGTTCATGGAAGAAAGTTTTTTGGGAATCTGGTACTGAAGACCTGGAAAAGGCGAAAGGAAGGCCACCCATGTCTGATAAAGCTAAGAATAAAAAAGTTCAACCTACAGAAGAGAAAAAAATGACATACGAACAAAAATTAGAAAGAGAAAACGAACTTCTACGTTTAGAGGTGGAATATCTAAAAAAGTTAAAAGCTTTTCAGATGGATCCGGAAGGTTATCTCGAAAAGCACAAGCAGCGTTATCATTCGAACTCAAAGAAATCTTCCGACTAAAAGATGTTTTACATGTCGTTGGTATTCCAGAATCGTCGTACCATTATCATATAAAGCGGATAAACGAGAAAAATCCTGATCAGGAGCTTAAGGAAAAAGTTCGGACTATTTTTGAAGAGAATGATGGCAATTATGGTTATCGTCGTGTTCACTTAGAATTGAAAAACCGCGGGATAACAGTAAATCACAAGAAGGTTCAACGCATCATGAATCAACTTGGACTTAAAGGGGATAAGTTTAAACGAAAAACACGCAAGTATAATTCTTATAAAGGAAACGTGGGTAAAATTGCGAAAAACCGTATAAACCGTCGTTTTCACACACACGTATGTCATCAAAAATTAGCAACTGATATCACCGAATTTAAATGTTTAGATGGATTAAAGCTGTATCTAAATCCTATTTTGGATATGTGTAACGGTGAAGTACTATCGTATGGGATAAGTATGCGTCCGACGTTAGAGCTTGTACTTAACCCTCTTGATGATGCTCTCGAAATTGTAAAAGGCTTGAAGTACAGAACGACGATTCATTCTGATCAAGGCTGGCATTATCAACATCCAAAATGGGTGAAAACACTCAAGAAGAAAAAAGTTTTTCAAAGTATGTCACGAAAAGGAAACTGTCTAGATAATTCACCTATGGAGAGCTTTTTTGGCTTACTAAAACAAGAGATGTATTATGGACAAGCAAAATGCTCTTATGAAGATTTAAAAAAGAGAATTGAAGATTATATCTTTTATTATAATAACAAGCGTATTAAGCAAAAATTGGCTGGTATGAGTCCGGTTCAATACCGCCTTCACACCAACCAATTAGCTGCTTAAAATAAAACTCTAACTTTATGGGGTCACATCAAAGTGAAAGTCACACTTTTTCAGCAGCCTTGCCTCTTATCTTAGGTATTTATCATATCATTTACTTCCTTTTATTTTTATCTTCTTTCAATAATTCTACTTGTACGTGAAATGTGTTTTCTTTAATCCTTTCTACATCGAGAACTTTCCCTTTTCTCCCCTTAATTTTAATTCCTTGTCCTACTGCTGGTACCTCATCTAAAAGTTGACTTAACAGAATATCTCTTTTTTCAATGTAAACCACATTAACCAATTCTTTCACCCACTTCGTTCAAGTTTATGGATACTTTTAAGCATCATTTAGTACCCTCTATAGGAGATATATGACAACATATAAATTTAAACACCACTATTTTTATATTTATTCTCATAGAAAAAGAAAAAGTAAAAACGCATGGAAGTTTATAACTATCCATGCGTCGTGTGCAGGTGCTTAACCGTTTTCTGTCTTATAACATGTATCGATCTTTTTCTTTTTCGTGTTTGATGATTAAAATAATCCCTACTGCGAGGATGAGGATGAATTGTCCGATGTGTCCTAGCAAATAGAACTTATCAAGGTAAATAACTCCTGTGAATACTAGCAGGTCACGTACCATAAAGCCAGCCATCGCTAGAAAACCGATAGCGTAAATTTTTGCTTCTAGGCTTTTCGTAAAGATTCTGATAACAACAATCAGAATAATTAGGACTTCAAAGCCTGATAGTTTTTCAAAAATTCCTTTTGTGATTGTAAAATAATCTGGATTCACTATTGAGAGAGTGAAAGCAACTAGCGCTAAACCAAGATGTATTTGCCAGAGACGTCTTATGATTTTTTTGTAACCAGGACCGAATAGCTTATCAAGAATCATTAAATCAAAGGCAGAGCCAAAGAAAACGGCAAGTTGAAATACATAAATCCATAAAAAGGAATAATCAATGATTAATTGCTTTGAGCCAGTGATACTAAATGAATAGAGAGCGGCACATAGAGCAGCAGCAGAAAAAACAAGATAGATCCATTCAAACCTTTTTACTAGAAAAGCAATAAATGAAACAAGTGTAATAAACAGTAGAATTGAACCTATAACGATTTTATCAAAATCATCCTGGATCATTTGCTTTAAATAACTAGAATTTGATCCGATAGAGACAGCTCCAGATACACCAATCAGGTTTCCGTTAGAGTAGGAACGTATCGTTAGATCGGATGAAAGCTCTGGGTTTAACTCGATAAAGTGACGTCGATTATAGCCTTTATAAGTGACCGTTTCTGACTCGGGAATATCCCCATATTGGTATATCAAACTGTCTCCTTGATAAACTTCAAATGTACCGTACATAAAAGAGATAAAGATAGCCGGATCTTTCCAAACGAGCTCAGGCAATGTGTTACGTAGATAAAGAATGTCACTATCATTACGAGGTTCATCAAGCTCTTTCACATTATCTGTTTCTTTCCAGCCTGAGTCAGGAATCCCTGTATCACTCGCTACTGATTCGACCCATTTGTATTCCCAGCCCTGTTCGAGACGAATGATCGATGGCTCTGTTGAATCTTCTTGTCCGAATGTATCATTCGCCAAGAGGGTGATGCTTGTTAGTGTGAATAATAGGATAAATAGCAGTGCTTTAGAATTCATTGGTTCCTCCAAATCAACTAGATAACTTATGAAACTGTTCATTTCGACAAATAGAATATAAAACCTTTAAATTAATAAATTGTTATCGTACAGACTCTATATTAAACTGAGTATAGTTTATTTTTTAGAAGAAAAGCAAAGGTGAATGAGGCGATTTAAGTGGATTTTGTTACACATACGTTATTTGGCTTAACGATTTATGGAGCAACGAATAAAGAAAAGATGACAAAAGATGTCCGGAAATCTGTCTTCGTCGCTGCAGTTGTCGGTAGCGTCATTCCTGATATTGATGTCGTTTCACAGCTTTGGGATACAGAAGGAATGTATCAGATGTGGCATCGTGGCATTACACATTCAATATTTATGGTTCCGATATGGGCAGCGCTTATTTCGTTGCTATGTTATTTTGTATGGAAAACAAAGGATAAGCGGATTTTCTATATTTCATGTATTGCCGTATTCGTACATAACACAAGCGATATTTTAAATGCCTATGGTACAGGCTATTTTGAGCCATTCTCATCTGATAGGATTGGTCTTGGAATATTACCAATTGTTGATATAGTTATCTGGCTAATTATGCTTGGAGGCTTTCTTTATGTGCGATTCAGAAAAGCAACTCCACATAAAGTTTATAAAGTCGTTTGGCTACTAATTCTTACTCATGTGTTGCTACAATCAATTCAAGGGTATATGATTTACCAATCGACTGTTGACAACTATGAGAAACAGGTGATAACTTCTGGTTTTTTACCAGGTCAATTTAAAATCGTTGGTAAGACAGGGAACGAAGTAGAAGTATTTAACGCAACAATTTGGGAAGAACCTGAGTTAATTCACCGGTTAACATCCCAGGAAAATGTGGATGTAGAATTTCTTTTTGAACAGCATCCAGCCGCAAAAACTCTTTATGAGTGGTCTCCATTTGTAATTATTGTAGAGGACGAGGATAAGATTGGTCTTTATGACCCAAGATTTTTCCGATTGGGCGAACCTTTCTTATATGAATATATTTTTAAAGAAGATCTTCAACTAGTTGACTAAACAAGTTAGTTGATAAAAAGGTAGCTTTACGTATTAATAATACTTGATAATGGTATTAGAAACAGTTTATGATAAAAATATTATAAAAGTAATATTACTATGGAGGAATACATTTATGGATATCCCTAAATACCCTGAAGGTTACCATGAGTTTGACCGTGGGAAGCGAGTAACTGAAGAGGAAATTACAGAGAAAATTAATCATGAAGTTGAGTCGATGATTCAATTTATGGTTAGAAATAACTCGGATAACTATTCAAAGACGTTTGAAGATGTGCTTATTATCATCGACCGTATTCAAGAGGATGATGAACACTACTTTGAGGTTTCAGTAGCAAAACAGCATAGCAGAGCAATTGTTAGATAATTACATAAAATAGGATGCATAGCCCTACGTTGATGTTAGGGCTATCTCTTTTAGGAGGAAACAGAATGGAAAAGCTGAATGAACAAGAAGTTGAAAAACTACTAGGTGAGCTAGAAGGCTGGACATTAGTAGATGAAAAGTGGATTGAGCGGAAGTATAGATTTCAAGATTATCTTGCAGGTATTGATTTTGTACAGAGGGTTGGTCAATTGTCAGAAGAAGAAAATCACCATCCTTTTATTTCGATTGACTACAAGCTAGTACGAATTAAACTGACTTCATGGAATGCAAAGGGATTAACAGAATTAGATTTTACTTTGGCTAATAAATATAATGAATTATATAAAAAGGATTGACTTATACACTTTAATAGTGTATAAATTTTTGTAGAATAACTTTAGTGCCAAAAAGCGTTTAAGTATTTATGCGTTTAAGTGAATTAGTAAAAGATTAATAGAATGGAATTTTTACATACCTAGAGGAGTGTTAATGATGCTAACGAAGACAAAAATACCAAAACATTTAAAAAAATACACGGTAACACAGGAGTATGAGCAGTATTCTGCGATTAATCAAGCCGTGTGGAGATACGTTATGCGTCAAAACTACTATACTCTTAAAGATATTGCACATGAAGCCTATAATGACGGGTTACGAGCGTCAGGAATTTCAATAGAAAAACTACCAGACGTAGAAGAAATGAATGAATGTTTATCGAGGTTTGGGTGGGGAGCAGCGACAATTGATGGCTTTATTCCAGGGGTAGCTTTTTTCGAGTTTCAAGCAAATGGAATTCTACCAGTTGTAGCAGAAATTCGTAAACTAGAAAACATTCAATATACACCGGCTCCTGATATTATTCACGAAGCAGCAGGACATGCGCCAATCCTTTGTGACAGTAAGTATTCTGAATATGTGAAGCTATTTGGAGAAATCGGTAAAAAAGCAATCGCAACAAAAGAAGAACATAATCTATTTGAAGCTGTTCGTACGTACTCAAATCTTCTCGAAAAAGGTGAATCGACTGAGGAAGAAATCGCTGAGGCAAAGAAAAACATTGAAGAAGTCGAAAAGACAATTACAGGACTATCAGAAGCAGAGAAAATAGGAAGGTTATACTGGTGGACGGTAGAATACGGTTTAATAGGTGACTTAACGAATCCAAAGGTGTATGGAGCAGGATTACTGTCATCAGTTTCTGAAGGACGTAACGCACTAGACGAATCTGTTGAAAAGCTTCCTTTTGAACTAGAGAAAATCATTCAAACAGATTTTGATATTACGAAACCACAGCCGCAACTATTTGTGTGCAGAGACTTTGAACAATTAATAGAAGGTGTTAAGGAATTTGCCAAAGAAATGGCATTCATGAAAGGTGGGGCAGAGAGCTTAGAGAAAGCCAAGCAATCTGCGAATATAGCTACAGTAGAATATAGTTCTCGTTTGCAAGTGACAGGAATTGTTGATGAGCTTTTATATAATAATCGTAATGAGGCAATTTACCTAAAGATGAAAGGGCCTACTGCATTAGCTTACGACAATAAAGAAATTGCTGGGCATGGAACGGAGACTCACCAAGATGGCTTTGGTGCACCAATCGGAAAGCTTAACGGTCATTCGATACCGTTAGAGCGTTTCAGTGATAGAGAGCTGGAAAGAGTGGGGATAGTTCTAGGAAATGAATGTGAGCTTCAATTTGAGAGTGGTGTGATTGTAAAAGGTGTCGTGGAAGGAATCCATAGTCGTGACGGTCAAATACAAATTATATCCTTTAAAAATTGTAGTGTGACTCTGAATGAGCTTACTTTATTTGAACCAAGCTGGGGTACTTATGATATGGCTGTTGGTGAGTCAATCCCATCAGTTTATGCTGGAGCTGCTGACGGTGAAGCGTATTACTCAATAGGAAATGAAGAGAACGTTAACCAGGCGGTTTTCATTATGGAAGATACACCTCTAAATCGATTATATCAACAAGTAAGAGATGTGAGAGAGGGTAATCGAGATAACGTAGGCCTTGTTGTTAGTACTGTTTGGAATGAGCTTAAGCAAGACTTCCCGAATGATTGGCTTCTAAGGCTTGAATTGATTGAGCTAGTAGAAAAATCAGATATGTCGGGAATAAGAGAAGAGATTTTAGCAGAGTTAAGAGGGTTGCAACAGAAAAACAATGAGCTTAATACATTAATACAAAGAGGATTAGAAATTCTTTAAAGAGAGACTGTGTCAAAAGGTCGGTATTTGACCTTTTGACACAGTCTCTATTCTATTGATGTGTTTTACGGATTTGTTGACCATAACCCCGCACCTTTTACAAGTACTCTTGGGTTAAGTTTTAATCCGGCTACAAGATATTCTGCAAGGTCTTCTGGGTGCATCACATCTTCCGCATTTCCAGAGATAAGATTCGCTTCTTTTGCTAAATCGGTGACTACTGTACTTGGTGTTAATGCAGTAACACGGATATTGTGCTTTCTAACTTCTAACATAAGGGACTCAGTTAAGCCTAAAACACCAAATTTTGAAGCACTATAAGCACTTGTCACAGGTGCGCCTTTCTGACCAGCAGTTGATGAAATATTTACGATGTCTCCTGATTTTTGCTCGATCATATCAGGTAAGACCGCTCGAGTTACGTTGTATACACCCATTAAATTCACTCGGATAATGTTCTCCCACTCTTCAGGAGACAAATCAAGAAAGCCTCCGAATTTAGCAGTACCGGCGTTATTAACTAAAATATCAATTGAACCAAAATCATTCTTAATATGTTCGACAGCATGATTAACTGCTTCTAAGTCGGATACATCTGCAATTGCAGAGGAAACGGTGATCCCGTATTGACTAAGCTCAGTAGCTAAATTCTCTAGGTTAGACATCGTTAAACCAATTAATCCTAAATTGACACCTTCTTTTGCAAGTTCAATGGCAGTGGCACGTCCAATTCCTCTACCTGCCCCTGTAACAATTGCATTTTTTCCTTTTAACGAAATCATCATTTTACCCCCAGTTTAATGTAAACAAAATCATAGTAGTAATATGGTACAAACTGAAGAGATACTTCCCTGTAAATTATATCCATATAGCTAACGTATCGCAAAAGCATTCAAAATAATTGCTAAAATATAATACAATCGGTATACTTATGTATTTGAGGGCAATTATTGATAATTCGTATTAAAATCAAAGTGAATGATTGACTTACGGCTATCTAGGGTAGTCGTTTTTTTGAGGAGTTTGAAGATTTTCGTATTGAAAGAAAACTACTTACAATAGAGTTTGGGCATTCTAATAGTAAAATAATAATAGAAGTGAGGATTTAATCGTGAGTACAGCAGAAACTAACAACAAATGTGTCATCGTCATTTTTGGTGCCACAGGAGATCTTGCGAAAAGAAAGCTTTTTCCGTCCATTTATAACTTATATAAGAAAGGACAGTTGTCTGATAACTTTGCTGTTATTGGGGCAGCGCGACGTGATTGGTCGGATGAAACATTTAGAGAAAATGTTGTAACATCGATACACGAGTCTAAAATAGAAGCTAGTGAAGATGTACAGGCTTTTGTAGAACATTTCCGTTACTTATCTTTTGATGTGACTAATGAAGGATCTTATCAAAATTTACATGGATTAATTAATGATTTAGATAAAGAATTTAGCATTCCAGGAAACCGAATTTTTTACATGGCGATGGCTCCACAATTTTTCGGAACGATTGCTTCGTATTTAAAGTCTGAGGGTGTGACAAATACCGATGGATGGAATAGATTAATTATCGAAAAACCATTTGGACATGACTTCGAATCAGCTAAGAAATTAAACGATGATTTACGTGAGGCTTTTGAAGAAAACGAAATTTATCGTATCGATCATTATCTTGGGAAAGAGATGGTTCAGAATATTGAAGTAATCCGTTTTGCTAATGCAATTTTTGAACCATTATGGAACAATCACTACATCTCAAATATTCAAATTACGTCTAGTGAATCACTTGGTGTAGAGGATAGAGGTGGCTATTATGAAGGTTCTGGTGCACTTAGAGATATGGTTCAGAATCATATGCTACAAATGGTTGCGCTACTTGCAATGGAACCACCGATTCGCTTAACAACAGAAGAGGTGCGTAGTGAAAAAATTAGAGCATTACGAGCATTAAGACAGATGAATGAAGAAGACGTTGATACATATTTTGTTCGAGGTCAGTATGGACCTGGAATTGTAAATGAGAAGGAAGTCAATGGCTATCGTGAAGAAAGTAATGTTGACCCTAACTCCCAAACGGAAACATTTGTAGCTGGCAAGCTGTTTATTGATAACTTCCGTTGGGCTGGAGTTCCTTTTTACATTCGCACAGGGAAACGAATGACGGAAAAATCGACAAAAATTGTTATTCAATTTAAAGAGTTACCAATGAACTTGTACTATAAATCAGCAGATGAAATGCATCCTAACCTACTAATTATCCATATTCAGCCAGATGAAGGGATTTCGATTGTTTTAAATGGAAAGAAACGAACGCTGTCTGGAGAAACTACGCCTGTCAAGTTAGACTATTGCAGTAGTTGTGATGATGCTTTAAATACTCCAGAAGCATATGAAAAACTTCTAAATGATTGTATTTTAGGAGATGCAACGAACTTTACCCATTGGGATGAAGTGGCGCTGTCATGGAAATTTGTTGATACAATTTCTAATGCATGGTCTAAAACAACACATACAGATTTTCCGAATTATGAGTCAGGTTCAATGGGACCAAAATCTTCAGATGGACTACTATCAAAAGATAGTTTCCGTTGGTGGCCAATTTTAGATGACAGTGATTATTCAGTTAAATAAACTTTGGAAGGGGTATGACCAATGAAAATGTATGATATTACAGTACCAATTTATGATGGAATGCCAGTATATAAGAATAAGCCAGAAAAGCAACCAAAACTAGAAACAAAAACGAATGGCTATGTGACGGAATCGAGATTGTCTCTCGATGTTCACACAGGAACACATATAGATGCACCGTTACATATGGTGAATGATGGAGAAACATTTGAAACAATTGAGATGGACAAGCTAGTAGGACCTTGTAAAGTATTTGATTTTACCGAACTAGATGGTGGCATAAAAAAGGAACACCTTGAAGGTTTAGATATTGAAGAAAATGATTTCATTCTGTTTAAGACAAAAAATTCGTATGACAAAGAATTCAACTTTGATTTTATTTACTTAGCAGAGTGTGGTGCAAAATACGTAGCTGAAAAAGGAATTCGTGGTGTAGGGATCGATTCTCTAGGGGTAGAGCGTAGTCAAGAAGGACATCCAACACATAAGACATTATTCGGTAACCGCATCATCATTATTGAAGGATTGGATTTAAAAGAAGTGGAGCAGGGGAGTTACTTTATGGTAGCAGCTCCGCTGAAGTTATCTGGGACAGATGCTTCGCCGGCAAGAGTTTTACTTTTTGAGGGCATGGGAGTTTAATTTTAATTATAAATTATGAGTTATGAGTTTATAATTTCGAATTGCGAATTGCGAATGGAAAAGCATTGAGAGGGCTTGTTTCTGTTAATGCAGTGACTTGGCTCATTGCTTAAAAAAAGATCGAGTGAGGTGTATTTTCTCACTCGATCTTTTTTTATATCCAGTTTGTATGGAATGTGCCTTCTTTGTCAATTCGTTTGTACGTGTGTGCACCGAAGTAATCTCGTTGTGCTTGTAGTAGGTTTGCTGGGAGTGTAGCTGTACGGTAGCTATCATAGTATGAAAGAGCAGCTGAGAATGCGGGTACTGGTACACCATGCTGTACAGCGACAGAGATTACATCACGTAAAGCACCTTGGTATGATTGAACGATTTCTTGGAAGTGCTTGTCTAATAATAAGTTAGGTAGGTTCGGGTCCGCGTCATATGCATCTTTAATATTTTGTAAGAAGCCTGCACGGATAATACATCCACCCCTCCAAAGCATAGCAATACTTCCGATGTCTAGGTTCCAGTTGTACTCTTCTGAAGCTGCTTTAAGCTGTGAAAGACCTTGTGCATATGAACAGATTTTACTCATGTACAATGCTTTTCTAATCGCTTCAATTAACTCTTTTTTCTCCATAGCTAATGATGGCTTTTGCTCAGGACCTTTTAGAATTGTACTAGCATGGACACGCTCTTCTTTTATTGCTGATAGGCAACGAGCGAAGACAGACTCTGTGATAATTGGAAGTGCAATACCTAAATCAAGAGCACTTACGCTTGTCCATTTTCCTGTTCCTTTTTGACCAGCTGTATCTAAAATGACATCCACTAAAGGCTTACCTGTTTCAGGATCCATTTTCTTAAAGATATCAGCGGTAATTTCTATTAAGTAGCTATCTAGCTCACCCTTATTCCAGTCTGAGAAAATTTCGTGAAGCTCTTCAGCACTTAAATCTAACGTGTTTTTCATTAAAAAGTAGGCTTCGCAAATTAATTGCATATCACCATACTCGATGCCGTTATGAACCATCTTTACATAATGTCCTGCTCCATCTGTACCGATGTAGGAACAACATGGCTCACCATTTACTTTAGCAGAGATTTGTTCAAGCATTTCTTGAACTTTTTCGTATGCTTCCTTTTGTCCACCTGGCATAATAGAAGGTCCTTTTAATGCTCCTTCTTCACCACCTGAAACACCAGCACCAATAAAGTTAATACCTTTTTCAGCTAAATACTGATTTCGTCTAATTGTATCTTCAAAGTATGTATTTCCTCCATCAATGAGGATATCCCCTTGTTCTAAGTATGGTAATAACGATTCTATTGCTTTATCAGTAATTTCTCCTGCATTCACCATTAATAAAATTTTACGTGGTTTTTCTAATGATTGAATAAATTCTTGAATATCTGCAGTTCCTACAAGGTTTTTGTCACTATGTTCAGCCAAGATATCATCTATCGTTTTCTTCGTAATATCATAAATCGCAACAGAAAATCCTTTACTTTCAAAATTTAGTGCGAGGCTTTTTCCCATTACTCCAACACCGACAACACCAATTTGTTGTTCACGCATAGTTGTTCAACTTCCCTTCATTTAAAATACCTTGCTATTATATATGAAAAAGCTACTAAAAGTCATAAATATAGCGATACTATTTATTTTACACAACTGTTAGGTAATTAACCAAATACAATTTCAGAAAAATGTTAAATAGTTCTGTACTATATTATCATTCACTGCTTTGTTCCCCGTCTTCTATTATAGGTAATACAGTAGAGTATTTTATTTCTCTTAATCCTAAGCTTGTTTGGATTTTCGTTATACCTAGTTTGTTTAGCTTAATGATAAATGATTGTAAATCCTTTCGATCCTTATTTGCGACCTTTAAGAGATAGTCATATTCCCCTGTTAAACAATGACATTCTAATACCTCAGGCATTGCTTCGAGTGCACTTTCTATCACATTTAACTTCTCAGCTTCATGGATATTTGTACTAATAAAAATAAAACAAAGTAAATCAAAGCCAAGTTTTTCAGGATTTAAAATAGTGACCTGGCGATGAATATAACCTTCACTTTCAAGCCGTTTAATTCTTGAATGAACAGCAGGTGAAGAGAGGTTTACACGCCTTGCTATTTCGGCATTACTTAATTGTGCTTGTTTTTGTAATATATCTAAAATTTGTAGGTCAACTTTGTCGAGAACCTTCCTTACGATTGATTCCATACCATAAACACCCCTTTAAATTATTTCAAATAGAGTTACGTTTGCTCCTTGAAACAAAATAATCTTCTGTATTTTAGTTATTTACTTTAAAGTATTTTGAGTTTAATCCATTATACAAAATATTATATTGAAAAACAGCAATAAATGTTAAGGTTATTAATATACATATCGATTAATTGTGAGAGGAGGGCTTTCGTTGCGTTATTTCTATTTTGGATTATTACTATTAACGAGTTTATTATGGGCAGGAAATTTCATTGTCGGAAAATGGCTCGTTGAACATGCCTCTCCAATGACATTAACTAGTTTACGTTGGTTGATTGCAGTTGTTTGTTTATTTCCGATAGTGTGGTGGACTGAGAAGAAGATCTTACCTTCACGAAAGTCAATTATTCCGTTGTTTTTCATGGGGATTACTGGGGTTGTTCTTTTTAATGTCTTACAATTTATCGCTCTAGAGCACACATCAGCAACGAATGTTGGATTAATCTCGACATTAATAGCACTTTCAATTGCTTTTTTCTCAGTTCTTTTTCTTAAGGAGAAACTTACTATATTACAAGTAGCAGCTATGTTTATCTCCCTTTTTGGGGTGCTTCTCGTCCTGACAAAAGGAAATAGTGCAATTTTATTTTCGCTTCAGTTCAATATAGGGGATTTATTTATGATCGGTGCTGTTTGTATTTGGGGAATTTACGCTGTATTAAGTAAGTGGGCAATGACGTACACATCACCAATGATGGCGACACTTTATTCTGGAATCTTTGGTTTGATGGTACTACTTCCTTTTAATATATCAAGTTTTACTGTATCAAATATAAATACTACCTTCATTTATTCAATCCTTTACACTGGGGTCATTTCAACGGTCGTTTGTATTGTGCTTTGGAATCTTGGTGTGAAAAAATTAGGCGCAACAACGGCTGGACTCTTCTTAAATTTCAATCCAGTCTTTACAGTTATTTTAGCCTTTCTTCTTTTAGGCGAGAGAATGACAATCATTCAAGTGATTGGAAGTATTATCGTCATTATTGGATGTTTCTTGTTTACGTACTTTAAGGATAAGAGCTTCCTTACTCGAAAGCCTGTTCCAGCAAGTATACAAGCTAAAGTAGAACGAGTGAGCTAGTTTCGATTACTTTGATTACAGCAGGATTTATACTATAGTTATTATTAGGCCCAATGAAAAAGTGTGGTTTTTACTATTTCATTGGGCTTAAAGTATTGTGCGATGCCGTTTCCTCTTTTTAAAGCTTGCTACGAGTGAGTTTTTCGTAGTAAGCGCGCAACGTGCGAAGCCATTATCACTTCTTGAATCGTCAATAATGACATTTTTAGTGCTCTCGATTTCCTAAGGGCTTTTTGAAATAAGAAAATTCTATTAGAGGTTGGTTATATATGAAAGCAAGAAAATCATTTACGGAATTTGTTGAAGATACGATAGATAATATGAAGGATTTTGATTCGAATGATTTGAATTGTATAAGAGAAAGCATCCGTAACGCAATTCATTATTACGATTTAAAGTCTAATGTAGAAGAAACAGAGGCAGGACGAGTAGAAGTATTATATATTACCTCGATGGCTGAAGAGAATATGCTTTTAAAAATAGTGGAATTAGCTGTTAGTGGTAATGTAGAACAAATAAATCTAGAGTCGGTGTATGAAAGCCGAGTAGTAAGAAGTCATTAACTTAGGGGGACTTACGTTGAATATTACAAGATTTCCAAGAAATATTTATACATATTCACCTACACCAATCGAGAAAGCAACACGGCTATCAAATTCGTTGAAGGGACCAAACGTATATATAAAGCGTGATGATTTACTTGGTCTAACGGAAGGTGGAAATAAGACTAGGAAGCTAGAGTTCCTTATTGCGGATGCCCAAGAAAAAGGGGCTAATACAATCATCACAGCAGGTGGAATACAATCAAATCATTGTCGTTTAACATTAGCAGCTTGTGTAAAAGAAAACCTGAAATGCATTCTTGTACTAGAGGAAAACGAAGTAAATCAATATCATACAGACACGAATGGAAATGTCCTTCTTTTTCAATTACTAGGAACTGAGTCAATAAAAATTGTCCCAAATGGCACTGATGTGTACAGAGAGATGGAGAAGATAGCAGACGAAGTAAGGGAGTCTGGTCGTAACCCTTATGTAATTCCCGTTGGCGGTTCAAATGTGATTGGTGCTACTGGCTATGCTGCGTGTGCGGAAGAAATTGAACAACAAGCAAAAGAACTCGGTATCCACTTTGATTATGTTGTATGTGTAAGTGGTAGTGGGGGAATGCACGGTGGATTAGTCACTGGTTTTAATGGATTAGATAGTAATCAAGAAGTTATTGGTATCAATGTAAGTAGAGGGAAAGAGGAACAGGAAGAAAAGGTCTATCAGCTAGTAAAAGAAACCGCAGAGCATCTAGGGTTAAACAAGACAGTCCATAGAGAGGCGGTTTCTTGCTTTGATGATTATGTAGGACCTGGATACGCCTTGCCGACAAATGAAATGGTAGAGGCTGTGAAGCTAGCAGCAAGTACAGAGGCAGTATTGCTCGATCCTGTATATACTGGGAAGGCAATGGCTGGGTTGGTTGATTTGATTCGCAGGGGGCATTTTAAGCCAAGTGACAATATTTTATTTATCCACTCTGGTGGGACACCTGCTGTTTATGCATATGCACCTGTTTTTTTATTATGAGAAATAAAATAGTGTAGTTCAGGTCAGCAAAGATAACGTAAATGTATAAGCCATTAGTTTTGCCAAAGTAAAAAGAAGGATAGGTGAGCAATAATGAAACATGCTTTGCCTATCCTTTTTATACAAAGGTAAGATTGGCTTATTCATTGAACAATGGCTAGGCAGTGTTGTTGTTCATTTTGCTGTAGCTGTTTCGTTAGTGAAAACGGTTCCTATTCTGGATGTTATCTGCTTGGTTTAGTGTATTTTTTGAAAGAAACTAAATTGGGTGGTTATTCAACTTAATGGTATTCCTGTAGTATAGTTCGTTATTTTCTTTTATCACTAATGGATTCCAAATTTTCGAGGAGGTTTTTAAGGTTAATAAGATTAATTAGAGATAGTAACAATTTTAGAAGTCGTTTTCTTTGAAGTGGCACGTGCTTTACCAAATCTTTTCCTAATTTACGTTGTTTTCGAAGTTCTTCTAATAAACATTTTATTCTTTCTAGTAGCGCCTCGATTCTCTCTTCTAATTGTTTACGAATCTTTCTAAAAGTATCTAAATCGTGTAATTGTGGCAAGGTATGCGCCTTTTTGTGCTTCAATAATGATTCTAAATCAAGTTGTTTATCTAGCACTGGATTTACTAGAATATCTTTTCTTACATCTTCTAGTAATGTATCAAGTAAGCATCGCACATCAGTATCAGACTGTAACCTAAGAAGGTTAATTATTTCTTGAAGGGTTTTATCTTTGTTCATACCATTTTCTCTCCTTTATAGTAATTTTTTATTCTGTACTAGTATATTCAAGATTACTAACTTTGTTATGAAAATGATTGCTTTGCCTTGTATATGTAGATGTATAGATGATGAAGTAATAAAACATGGATAGTACAACAAAATAGGGAACTAAATCATTATGCGATTTAGTTCCCTATTAGGAGCAGATTGATTTAGACAAGCCTGAGAGTTACTCATTTTAATAATTTATCTACTATTTGAAGTATTACGGTTATACTATTGACCTCGATGTTTTTTGTTTAGTTGCTGAATTTCAGTTACAAGCTCTTTCATCTTTTCTTTCGCATCTGGATACTCCTCGTTCCAATGCTTTGCTAGGGCAGGCATGCTTTTCGAAATATGTGTATATAACGCCCATGCCTTAACCTTTTCTGTTACGTCTGGTGATGCTTCCCCTAATAATAACTCTGTGTATTTTTCTAGCAATCCATCTAGTTGTTCCTGTAATTTATCGTCCAAAATGAACCCTCCTACGTCAATAATGTATATAGCAGTATAACATAATTTCCACTCGATTTCGTACTAGAAGGCTTTACATGAATGAAGGCAGGCTGATTGCTCACCGTTTGTTGTGCATGCTATCATCATAAACATAATAATCTTGAAGGAGCTGTTCCTTTTGGTAAAAGAAATTAGTTTAAATGACAGAGCGATTAACATAGATAGCTATACAGAGGAAAAGGTACAGGGATTACATAAAATAGACGTTGAATTTAAAGTGACGAGTGAGGAATACCATGAAATTACGACATTGCTCTATCAGGGTATGTTTGATGTAAACGTCCCAGAAAAAGAACTATCCTTTCGAGGGTCGATTCAACAGTATTTTACTTCGGTGACAAATTTATATGAAGAAGGTCAAGTAGGCACATTTACAGTAAGCTTGCTTGAAGAAAAAGAGCAGGCAGACTTATGAAATTAAGTATATTAGACCAGTCTCCGATTTCAGCAAATCAAACTCCACAAGATGCTCTAATTGAATCAATGAAGCTAGCGCAAACAGGAGAAGAGTATGGATATACTCGTTATTGGATAGCAGAACATCACGATCTTCCAGGGCTTGCGTGTCCTACACCTGAGGTAGTTTTAGGGTATATTGGGGCCCATACAAATCGGATTCGTATTGGCTCTGGAGCAGTGTTGTTACCTCATTATCGACCGTATAAAGTAGCTGAAGCTTTTAATACACTAGCCACATTGTTTCCCGATCGAATTGACCTTGGAATTGGCAGAGCGCCAGGTGGTTCAGCTGAAGCAACGAATGCGTTATCTACAAACTTTTTAAAACAAACATGGGATATGCCAAACTTGGTGAAGGAGCTTATTCATTTTTTAAATGACAATTTTCCAGAAGGGCATGAGTACGAGAAGGTTTCAGCTTCACCAATACCTGAAAACCCTCCTATTGCGTGGCTTCTCGGGACGAGTGAAAAAAGTGCATTATTAGCTGCGGAAAACGGTTTACCTTATACATTTGGACAATTTATGAGTGATAAAAATGGTGCAGAAATCATTCAAACTTACCTAGAGCGTTTTCAACCAAGAAGAACTAGTGACCGTCCTGAAGTTATCGTTACAGTATCAGCCTTCTGTGCGGAAACGACTGAAAAAGCAGAGGTAATGGCACTAACTTCAATCATCTGGGGGATTCAAAGGGAAAAAAATGAAGGTAACGGGTTGATTCCTTCGACTGAAGAAGCAATGCAATATAAGCTAACGCCTAAAGAAAAAGAAGTCGTTGAAAAAAGGAAACAACAGATGATTATTGGCACGCCAAGGGGAGTAAAGGAGAGGCTTATAGACATTCAAAGCCAGTATCATACGGATGAAATTATGATAGTCACAAACACTTACTCAACTAAAGACCGTGTTCAATCATATAAATTAATAGCAGAGGAGATACTCTGATAATAATAATCTAATTCGGACATATTAAGAACATTATATGTATGTCTGGAGGGACTTAAAGTGAGTAAAGCAGAGAACAAATTATCCGTTTTCGCATTAGGTGGCTTAAATGAAGTCGGTAAGAACATGTATGCAATTCAATATGAAGATGAGATTGTTTTAATTGATTGTGGTAATAAGTTTCCAGATGAAACTCTTTTAGGAATTGATTTGATTATCCCAGATGTTAGCTATTTAGTAGAGAACAAAGAGAAAGTTAAAGCATTAATCGTTACACATGGGCATGAAGATCATATTGGTGGGATACCATTTCTACTGAAAAAAATTAATGTGCCTGTTTATGCGACTCGATTTACATTAGGGTTAATCGAATTAAAATTAAAAGAACATAAAATCTTGAGAGAAACTGAATTGAATGAAATTAATTCAAATTCAAATGTAAAGCTTGACCAAATCAGTTTAGACTTTTTCAAAGTGACTCATAGTATTCCTGATTGCTTAGGGATCGTTTTTAATACACCTGAAGGAAAAGTTGTACATACTGGTGACTTCAAGTTTGATTTGACACCTGCTCAAAATGAACATTCAGATATTCATAAAATGGCTGAAATCGGTAAAGAAGGTGTCTTACTTTTATTATCTGAAAGTACAAACGCAGAACGTCCAGGATCTACACCAACTGAACAAATTGTCGGTGAACATGTATTAGATGCTTTTATGAAAGCTGATGGAAAAGTAATTCTATCTACGTTCGCATCGAATATTAGTCGTGTTCAACAAGTTGTAGATGCAGCTATAAAAACGAATCGAAAGCTTGCACTACTTGGCCGAAGTATGGTCAATGTCGTTTCAGTTGCGATCGAAAGAGGATACTTATCAGTGCCGGAAGATATGTTAATTGAACAAGACCAAATTAATGAAATGGCACCGGAAAAGGTTGCTGTGTTATGTACAGGTAGTCAAGGTGAACCAATGGCAGCGTTATCTCGCCTATCAACGGGTAACTTCCGAGGAGTCGAAATTGTTCGAGGCGATACAGTAATACTTGCAGCAGGACCGATACCTGGTAATGAAAAGAATGTAACGAAAATTGTGGACAACCTATTTACGATTGGCGCTAATGTCATTTATGGTTCTGGTAGTTCATCAGGTATGCATGTATCAGGTCATGGTTATCAAGAAGATTTAAAGCTGATGCTGACATTAATGAAGCCAAAATATTTTGTCCCGATTCATGGCGAGTACAGAATGCTCCATCACCACCGCATGTTAGCAGAATCTGTTGGAGTTGAGGAAGGGAACACCTTTATTATGAAAAATGGAGATGTTGTCGATATTGCTAACGGTGAAGCGCGACAGACTCGTAAAATACCAACAGGGAATACGTACGTTGATGGTATTGGTGCGGATGATGTTGGAGACATTGTCCTACGAGACCGTAAGCAGTTATCAGAAGATGGTATGCTAGTAACTGTCTTAACAATGGGTAAACGAGACATGAAGCTTGTATCAGACCCAGACACAATTTCCCGAGGCTTTGTCTATGTTAAAGACTCTGAGGAATTATTAAAAAATGTAAATAACCTTATTAAGAGTACTGTCAATAACCTTGAAGAAGAAAACAAAAAAGAATGGCATATGATAAAAAAGCAAATTAAACGAGCTGTTGGACAATATATCTTTAAGCATACAAAGAAAAAGCCGATGATTCTCCCGATAATCATTGAGATTTAGGAAAACTTTATCCAAGCAGTCGCATTCTCTTTAACGAGAGTGTGACTGTTTTGTTTTCTCTGGTTAGATGCTATTGTTACATATGTTTGATACAATAGAACATAATTTCAATTTAATGGGTGATGACATGGATAAAGAGAAATTATTAAAAGTTATAGAAGCAGCAAAGCTTTACTACTTACTTGATTATACCCAAAGTGAGATTGCAAAGGAACTAGGCGTATCTCGTCCTACCGTCTCAAGACTTCTTCAGCAAGCAAAAGAGGAAGGAATCGTCGAAATTAAAATCATTGACCCAACGGAAGATGTAGACAATCTATCTTTTGAACTTGAACAAAAGTTCAATTTAGAAAAAGCAATTGTAACTCATATTCCGCATTATGAAGATCATGTGATAAAAACGTTCATAGGAGAGGCAACGGCGAAGTATCTAAATGAAATATTAAAAGATGGTGATATTATTGGCGTTACTTGGGGGACAAGCCTATATCACACAGCAGTTGAATTGCATGAAAAAGAAGTAAAAGATGTAAAAGTGGTTCAATTAAAGGGTGGAGTAAGTCACTCTGAAACGAATACACATATGAATGAAATACTTTATTTATTTGGACAAGCATTTAACGCAGCTACTCACCATTTGCCTTTACCTGCGATTGTTGACCATGTTGTAGTGAAACAGGCGATGGAAGCAGATCGTCATATAAAGAAAATACTAGAGCTTGGTAAACAATCTAATATAGCATTATTTACAATTGGCCCTATAAAATCAGAATCACTACTATTTAAGCTTGGATACTTTACTGATGATGAAATACAAGACCTTAAATCAAAAGCAGTAGGAGATATTTGCTCTCGCTTTTTTGATCATAATGGACAGGTTTGTAATGAACAGTTAAATTCTCGAACATTAGGGATAGAGCTTGAAGAGTTAAAAAAGAAAGACAAATCAATCTTAGTAGCTGGAGGCCCGACTAAAATTGAAGGGATATATGGTGCACTAAAGGGAAATTATGCAAATGTGCTAGTAACAGATCAACATACAGCCAAGTTCCTACTAGACAAATAAGTGGATAAGAGGGCTTCGTCTTCCTTACTCATAGCTTACTATGGAAAAAAACTATAGTAGGCTTTTTATGTTGAATTTTTCTCTGATTCTTAATTACAGCTGAACAATTGATAAGTCGAAAACATTAAAATAGTTAAAATAAATACTTGTTTGACGGAATTGTTACAGGTTACCTAATATATTTTACAAATGTTCATTGAAGCGTTTACATTTGTTCTTTTAATCTGTTATATTATGAGTATATTGATCATGATCATCTATTAAATTACAAAGCTAGTGTTATTAAACTTCATAAAACTACTAACTAACTGGGGTGAACAGCATGAATATTATATGGGGTTTGTTTGGGGTTTTTACAGTCTTATTTATTGCCTATCTTTTCTCGAGTAATCGTAAAGCAATTAAACCTAGAACAATTCTTGGTGGATTAGCTATACAATTAACGTTTGCATTCATTGTCTTGAAGTGGAATTTTGGTAAAGAAATGTTGCAGAAACTAGCACTAGGAGTTAATGAAATTGTTAACTATGCGAACGAGGGAATTGAATTCTTATTTGGTGGATTATTTGTTGCAGATAATATTGGTTTTATATTTGCATTTCAAGTATTGCCTGTTGTTATCTTTTTCTCGGCATTAATATCTGTCCTATACTATCTTGGAATAATGCAAATTATTATTAAAATATTAGGTGGAGCACTTTCGAAGTTATTAGGGACGAGTAAAGCAGAGTCATTATCTGCTGCGGCAAATATTTTTGTTGGACAAACAGAAGCACCATTAGTAGTAAAACCATATTTACCAAAGATGACGAAATCAGAGCTTTTTGCGGTTATGACTGGTGGGTTAGCATCTGTAGCAGGTTCAGTATTAATTGGATACTCACTACTCGGTGTCCCGTTAGAATATTTGTTAGCAGCAAGCTTTATGGCTGCCCCTGCAGGTTTAATCATTGCGAAAATTATGCTTCCTGAAACAGAAGTTTCACAAACTTCAGATGAACTTGAAATACAGAAGGACACAGAATCAGCTAATGTAATTGATGCCGCTGCTCGTGGTGCTAGTACAGGACTAACATTAGCTCTTAATATTGGTGCAATGTTACTTGCTTTTATCGCATTAATTGCTTTAATTAATGGAATTTTAGGAGCAGCTGGTGGAGTGTTTGGATTTGAAGGAATTACTCTTGAGATGATTCTTGGAGTGTTATTTGCACCACTTGCCTTTGCAATCGGTGTTCCGTGGGCTGAAGCGGTACAAGCAGGTGGTTTCATTGGACAAAAAATTATCTTAAATGAATTTGTTGCGTATGCTTCATTTGCACCACAAATTGCAGAGCTTTCTCCAAAAGCAGTTGTAGTCATTAGTTTTGCATTATGTGGTTTTGCTAACGTTTCTTCCATTGGTATTTTACTAGGTGGTTTAGGAAAACTTGCGCCTAATCGTCGAACAGACATTGCAAAACTTGGTATGAAAGCAGTTGTAGCGGGTGTACTAGCATCGTTATTAAGTGCATCTATTGCAGGGATGTTATTCTAAAAAATTAAATTGTTAGGAGATGGCACGCATGAGAATGGTAGATGTCATTGAAAAGAAGCGAGATGGACATGCTTTAAGTAAGGAAGAAATTGATTTTGTTATTGAAGGTTATACAAATGATCAAATACCTGACTATCAAATGTCTAGTTTGGCAATGGCGATTTTCTTTCAAGGAATGACTCAGCAAGAACGTGTGTATTTAACAGAGGCAATGGTTAGTTCCGGAGACCAAATTGATTTATCTACGATAGAAGGAATTAAGGTAGATAAGCATAGTACAGGTGGGGTTGGTGATACAACAACACTAGTCCTAGCTCCCTTAGTAGCAGCTGTAGGAGTACCAGTAGCGAAAATGTCAGGTAGAGGTCTAGGTCATACAGGTGGAACGATTGATAAACTAGAAGCTGTACCAGGCTTTCATGTGGAAATAAGTAACGAAAAATTTATGAAGCTAGTAAATCAAAATAAAGTTGCGGTGATTGGGCAGAGTGGAAACTTAACTCCAGCAGATAAAAAGTTATATAGTTTACGTGATGTAACAGCGACAGTAAATTCGATACCACTTATCGCTAGTTCGATTATGAGTAAAAAAATTGCCTCTGGAGCAGATGCGATTGTACTAGATGTTAAAACAGGAAATGGCGCCTTTATGAAGGAGCTTGATGATGCAGTAGAGCTTGCTAAAGCAATGGTTGAAATCGGAAATGGTGTTGGAAGAAATACGATGGCAGTTATTTCAGATATGAGCCAACCTTTAGGCTATGCGGTAGGGAATGCGCTAGAAATAAAAGAAGCGATTGATACCCTTGTTGGTAATGGACCAGAGGACCTTCAAGAGTTATGTCTAACATTAGGTAGTCATATGGTTGTGCTTGCCAAAAAGGCAAAAACGAAAGAAGAAGCCAGACAAATGCTTCTTGACGTAATGGAAAACGGGAAGGCACTTGAAACGTTTAAAATATTCCTTGCTTCGCAAGGTGGAGATCCATCCGTTATTGATAACCCCTCAAAGCTTCCGACAGCACGCTTTACATTTGAAGTAAAGGCAGAAAAATCAGGATATGTTTCTAGCATCATTGCTGACAAAATTGGAACAGCAGCAATGATACTAGGTGCAGGCCGCGCAACAAAGGAATCAGTAATTGATTTAGCGGTAGGTCTTGTTTTAAACAAAAAGGTAGGAGATTTTGTGGGAGAAGGGGAGTCGATTGTCACGATTCATAGTAATACTGATGCTATTGAAGATGTAATGAAACGAATCTCCGACGCTTACACTATAGTAGAACACGAAGTTAAGGCTCCAGCACTAGTTTATCAAGAGATTTTATAAATGGATAAACTCTTATAAAAATGTAAGGAAGGATGAATGAAACATGACGAATTTAGCAAAAATGATTGACCATACAGCACTAAAACCAGAAACAACGGAGGAACAAATTGAGACTCTTTGTAAAGAAGCGAGAGAGTATAAGTTTGCCTCTGTTTGTGTAAATCCAACGTGGATAGAAACGGCTGCGGAACTTTTAAAAGACTCTGGAGTAGATGTATGTACAGTAATAGGTTTTCCGTTAGGTGCGAGTACACCAGAAACTAAAGCATTTGAAACACGGGATGCTATTACAAAAGGTGCAACAGAAGTTGACATGGTTATAAATATTGGCGCATTACAAGATGGAAATGATGAGTTAGTGGAGCGTGATATTCGCGCTGTCGTTGAAGCAGCAAAAGGGAAAGCATTAACAAAGGTTATTATTGAAACGTGCCTACTAACAGATGAAGAAAAAGAACGAGCTTGCCGTCTAGCAGTACAGGCAGGAGCTGATTTTGTGAAAACATCAACTGGTTTTTCATCAGGAGGGGCAACTGTTGAGGATATCGCTCTAATGAGAAAAACGGTAGGACCGACAATTGGTGTAAAAGCTTCAGGGGGAGTTAGAAGTTTAGAGGATGCAAATGCAATGATTAATGCAGGAGCGACACGTATTGGAGCTAGCTCAGGAATTGCGATTGTAAATGGACAAACTTCAACTTCAGATTATTAATTAGTAGTGGAAGTCTTGGGTTGTGCTAAAAGGTAAAAATAGACCTTTTGACACAACCCCTTTCTATTAATAAGCTCTCCTATGCGAATTATGTTTTGTGAATGGGTAACATTAATAATGATAAGAGACTAGTAAGGGAAGTGACAAAAATGACAAATACAATAACATTTTTAAAGGGAAAAATGAAAGACATAAAACCTGAAATCGGCTTAATTCTAGGCTCTGGTTTGGGGGTATTAGCAGATGAAATAGAAAATCCAATAAAAATTGCCTATAATGAAATACCAGATTTCCCAGTATCGACAGTAGAGGGACATACAGGTCAGCTAGTAATTGGTACATTACAAGGAAAGCAAGTCATTGCGATGCAAGGGAGGTTTCACTATTACGAGGGATATTCATTAGAAAAAGTAACGTTTCCTGTTCGGGTAATGAAAGAACTAGGCGTTATTAACTTAATTGTAACGAATGCTGCGGGTGGAGTGAATGAGAGCTTTTCCCCTGGTGACTTAATGCTAATAACTGACCATATTAATAACATGGGTAATAATCCGTTAATTGGCCCGAATGATCCGACAAAAGGAGTACGTTTCCCTGATATGTCAGTAGCGTATAGTAAAAAGCATATAGCATTAGCAAAAAATATAGCATCAAACTTAGGAATAGCAATTAAAGAAGGGGTATATGTAGGAAACACAGGACCATGTTATGAAACTCCTGCAGAGGTAAAAATGATTCGTACTCTTGGAGGAGATGCAGTTGGTATGTCAACGGTCCCTGAAGTAATTGTAGCACGACATTCCAGCATGGACGTACTAGGAATATCGTGTATTTCTAATATGGCAGCTGGTATACTCGAGCAACCTCTTAATCATGAGGAAGTAATTGAAACAACAGAAAAAGTAAAAGACAATTTCCTACGGTTTGTGAAAGCAATAGTAGCGGAAATGTAATACGTAAGTACAAGATTGAAAGCAAAAAAATAACCTCAATCATGAGGTTGCGTTGTTCCGGGGTTGTGTCAAAAGGTTGATTTTTACCTTTTGGTACAGCTCCGTTTTTGTTTCAACTGTATCAATAACGTTCGATAAGCCATGTTTTGTACCTTAGTACTGCAAGCGGTTTTATCCTCGTACTCCGGTGGCAATCATCTAACTACGGCTGAACTAAGGTTCAACCGTCCTTCTCTCTGTTTGATTCCTTCGAGAAGGTGCCCCTACCTAATTTTGGGTTTCTCGCTCGTGGGGTTTACCTCGTTCCACCTTAAAGATTTCTCATTAAGCTTCGTCACTGTGGCACTTTCAGGGATACTCAACCATATCTCAAAAGGGACTTAGGCGTTTTTTCCCGCCGTCAATTCAGCCTTAAGCCAAATTGCCCTAGCTTATTGATTGGCTAGGCACGAACACTACGGGCATCTTAGCACCGTGCGAGCATGGACTTTCCTCTACAACATTTACATGTCGCAGCAATTGCCTGAACGTTATATCAGCTGTGTAAGAAATAGTATATCAAGATAATAGATGTCGGTCAAAAGTAATTTTTGGTAATCTAGTAGAAGTTGAAGTAATTTAATGATAACTTTGCTAAACTGTTAAATATATACACAAATGGGCACATTCTAGAAAAAATGAAGGAAAAGAGATTTTTAGGATGTTGCTAAGAAGGCCGTATCGAGTGAGAAAGCTATGAAATAAACACGTTGGTTTTCATATATGTCTTTTTATGGGATGAAGTTTAGTATGATAAAAGGAGCATTCCTGTTAGAAGGTTTTTCGGGGACTTGAACAAAAAAGAGCCCTCTTGGTATGATACGGGGTGTCAAATCTGGACGAATTGACCCCTAATTTAGTAACCAAGGAGGACTCCACAATGGATTTTAAACAAAATCAGAAAATAAATCAAGTCACTGAAGAAACCCTCGTTGTCGGAATCGACATCGCAAAGCGTACACATTTCTCCTGCTTTGTTGACGACCGTGGACGGATACTCCAGAAATCATTCTCTATTACACAGTCACATCAAGGGTTTGAGTCATTTTATGATCGAATTCTCAAAGCATTAAGAGAGCATGGAAAAACAGAAGTTCTAGTAGGAATTGAACCAACTGGCCATTATTGGTTAAACTTAGCCTACTTTCTTGAGGAACGAGGCATTCCGCTTGTCATGACCAATCCAATGCACGTTAAGCGTTCAAAGGAGTTAGATGACAATCTGCCTACAAAGCATGATCGTAAAGACGCGCTAGTGATTGCTCGACTATTAAAAGACGGACGTTTTAGTTATCCTCGTATTCTAAAAGATGTCGAAGCTGAACTTCGCGTCGGATCAACGTTTAGAAGTAAGTTGACGGAGGAACTGGGAGCCGTTAAAAACATGATGATTCGCTGGTTGGACCGCTATTTTCCTGAATTCACTCAAGTCTTTCCCTCTTTCGGAAAGATGGCTTTGGCCGTACTCGAATGTACGCCATTCCCAAGTGATCTCTACCAAAAACAACCTGATGAATTACTTGTGATGTATCGTCAAGTAGAGGGGATGAAATCTCCTCAGAAGCCCAAAGCTGTGCGTCTCATTGAAGTCGCAGCTCACTCGATTGGAGTAACAGAAGGACGTAAGATGGCCCGTTTTGAAATTGCCACACTCGTTCAACGTTATCACCAATTAGAACAAGAAATTGAAAGCATCACCCAAAGCTTAGTTGAGCTCGTCAAAACGTCTGTAGAATATGAATGGCTTTCAACAGTTAATGGACTCGGAGACACTACCATCGTTGATCTATTAGCTGAAATCGGCAGCTTTTCACATTATGAGGATCCACGCCAACTTATCAAACTCGCGGGACTCACATTGCGTGAAAATTCGTCTGGGCAGCACAAAGGTCAAAAACGTATCTCTAAACGAGGCAGAAGGAAGCTACGCGCCCTCCTGTTTCGAGTGATGATGCCAATGATCCGTCATAACGAAGCCTTTCGTAAACTACATGAATATTACACAAATCGCACAGTCAACCCGTTACGAAAGAAACAATCAATTGTGGTCCTTTGCGGAAAACTATTAAAAGTATTACATGGAATCAGTACGAAGCATAAAGCATTCGATGCACAAAGAATGATGAGGGATGTACCTAGTCTCGAAGAGGCTATGTAGTCTGCATCTCCTTGAATGAACTAGACAATTGGATGACACGGAGAAGCTGGCACTATTTTCACCATTCGACCTAGAGTCCCTAAAGGAGCTTCGCTAGCCTCTGCCTTATGACTAGACCGAACGAAGGAATGTAGGCACACAGATGTCCAGAGACATGGGAGGGTACGTCATCATAAGCTACGCAGAGATCCATGGTGCATCGTATATTTCTTCAACGCTACTTACATTAATATCCAGTAGTGACCGCGTAGCGCACCCATAGATTGGAATAGTTTCACATAATTTTAAATTACTGTTAGAGGTCGTGTCGAAAAATATTTTTTTGACACCTCACAAACGGGTCAAACCGTTGATATATCAATATTTATAGAGGGAGAGTATACCATTGTTTAAGTTTTTAGAAGGATTCTTTCAGAAAAAAAGCTGCAAATTTTGTAAATCAAAACAAGGGCATTTTACTAGATATATAGATGACAGAGGTGAAACGATTAAGGTTTGTCCAAAGTGTCTGACCTATGCAGAAAGAAGGGCATTTCGGAAGATGTAAGGGTAGGCGAGATTGATGCTTAAAAAATAACAATAATAACGACCAGGCCCTATAACTATAATTTATATAGTACAAAGAATGGGGGCCTTTCTCGTGAATATACGCTCGTTCATAAATCGGTTTACAGTGTATACATCTTTGTTTTTTATTTTATCAGGTTGTAATGATGATTGGGTTAAGGAACAGATTCTAGGAATTAATGAAGGTCCTATTGAGGAGGAAGAAAGTCAGGAAATAATTGTGGATAAACCGATACCAATACCTAGTCAAGTAGATGGGGAGTTAACCATTGAACCTTTTGATGTAGTCGAAGCAATCGGTACTGGTCTAATAAGTCCCCTACAGCACATCAAAGTGTAGTTTCGCTTTGATGTGCTTTTTAGGTAATGTGCAAAACCGTATTTCTTGTGATGAAGTTGTTCCTTTTAGCAGAAGATAACTTCCCTAGTCATCGGATTAATCTTATAAATCACATCTTTTCGTTCGATAATGATTTCTGTTTTCTTTTTTAAATCGGTAGTTGTATTAATTATTCCAAGTAACTCTTTCGATGGATTAATTGCAACAGGATGAGCTACGTGTTTGAACATTGTTACATCCCCGTTTGTATCCCCGTAAGCATAGCTTTTGGTCAAGTCGATGTTATGCTTCTCTACCATTTTATGTATCGCTTTTTCCTTACTATTAGAATCCCACATAGGTGTGACATTACCTGAAAAGAAGCCGTTTTCATCGATATGATAAGTAGAACCACAGTAGTCAGTTGCATTGTATTTTTCGGCCATCTTAGATACTAAAAAGCTGGGACTACCAGAAATGAATAAGATTTTGTGACCTTGCTCTTGATGCCAGTTGATTTGTTGTCTTGTATATTTATAAACCCTATCAGCCTTTAAACGAATAACTTGCCGTGCGATAAAATCAATTTCATCCTTCGCAATACCTGTTAAATGTTTAACATAGGTTTCAGTTATTTCGAGTAAAAAATCATCATAATCACCCTGCCGGTTATCCCATTCATGAAAAGTTTCCTTCACATTTTCATCCCAAACAGTGGGAGAAATGACTTCATATTTTATAAGACGTTTGAAGTGTTCAGTCAAAAGGGAATCTCTATAAAAGGTTCCGTCGATATCAAAGAAAGCACAAGTATTCATGTTCCCACGCTCCTCAATCATTTTGAATGTAGTATAGCATAATGCTACTACTTCACGTAATTTTTTGCGCCTTTAATAAATTAAGGTATTCCCTATAAAAATAAGGATAAATAATCTAAATACATTAAATACTAACAGTATATGAGGCATACAAGCCTTTAATCCAAAAAGAATGGGGGTTTGTATATGAAGCAGAGGGACATTAGTACCGAGAGTAACGAAAATGTAACTAAAGAAACGATGGAAATTAGTGAAACTGGATACGGTTATGTTATAGAAAACAAGCAAGATACAAAAGAATACGACGACAATAATAGAGGTCAGAATAAGTAAGGGGTATTGATATGTTCAAACATCAAAAAGAGTTACTGTTTCCTGTTAATGTGAAAAATCCGAATCCAGCGTTTGCCGCAGCTGTATTAGAGCAGTTTGGAGGAGCAAATGGTGAATTAAAGGCTTGCTTACAATACTTTGCCCAAAGCTTTGCTACGAAAGATCCGGAAATTAGAGATTTATTACTTGATATTGCAACTGAAGAAATTTCTCATCTTGAAATGGTTGGTGAATGTATTACACAACTTATGGGAGCCCCTGATACTGATCCTAATACTTTAGGTGTTGACGGAAGAAAAATGGTGTCAGAAGGTACGACGATGGGGAATGCGAATGGATTCCTGAACAATATGATCAATCAAAACTCTACTGTACAGAAAAGTTTATATCTCTCAGGGCACGGCCTTGATTATGTAGATTCGTCAGGTTCTCCTTTTACTGGGAACTACATTAACAATGTAGGAGACTTAATGGCTAATATTCAATCAGATTTAGCTGCAGAACTACGCGCTAGAAAAGTGTATGAAGAGCTACATAGACACGTAGACGACTCTGGAGCAAGAGAAATGTTTGACTTCTTAATCCAACGAGAGGAAGCACATGCGTTGCTATTCTCAGAAGCAATTGAAAGAATTCAAGACACCCAAATCCCTGAACGTTCATTTGGAGATAAGCAATACTCAATCATGTATCCTGATTTATCGCAAGGCGGTCAAGGAGAAAAAATATTCAAAACTGATGATGCAAAAACTATAACAGGACCTTTTACGGGAGATCCAGATTTAGATACATTTGGTGGGCAAGAGCCACCGAGCTATCAATAAGACATAGAAAGGATTGTTAAATGTGATTAATCAAGATTTTGGTGAACTTGTCGACCAACAGAAAAAACATAAAGCTCAATACCTAGGTGGAGCAGAGTCAAAGAAGAACCGTAAAGACACTGATGGAAACACGAACCACGGGATACATGTGGGAGCAGAAGGTAGAGATAATACAAAAAAGTAATGGAAGAAGATTAAATAAAGAGAGCACAACAAAGTACGTAACATACTTTGTTGTGCTCTTTAGATGTGACGCACTAAATGAATGCTAGGGAATTAGTTCACTACGTTAATATTTATCGCCAAAGGTAATGCAGAACCTGAGCCATGCATGAATTCTAATACGAGGTCACTTGCCCCTTCACTAGCAGTATATTCGATGATCTTTACTACTTCATTCATTGGTGAAAGTGTTGGGATCGCATATGTGCCGTTTTGAGTCTTAACTGCACCTGCGTATCGTCCACCACGAGATGCCGCTCGAATTTCAATAGTTTTAGGACTTCCACTGTGGTTTACAAATGGAATTTTTACCTGATATGTTGCACCGTAGTGACCAATATTGTCTGCGCTATTTTTACTGTCAAAGCTGTTGCTACTAGTTAAAATATTATCTGTCATTCTATTTGAGATATTATAAGACTTCTCATCGTCAGTTACATTGAATCTTGGCAATTCAGTCAAGAGTGTGGATTGCTCCCAACTTCCCCGTGTATGAGTATGTAGGTTGTCTAATGCAACAGGTTCATCTCTTATTTGAGCA
The DNA here is from genome assembly GCF_002335805.1 of Bacillus sp. FJAT-45350. Lineage (NCBI taxonomy): Bacteria > Bacillati > Bacillota > Bacilli > Caryophanales > Bacillaceae > Bacillus > Bacillus sp. FJAT-45350. The sequence continues at coordinate 1,003,753 of NZ_NISU01000001.1, forward strand.
AGGTTCGAATTATCAAGTTGAGACATCACCGTTCGAATTTTATAGTTTAGACTTCCGTTCGACTCTTTACTTCTTACATTAAACTCATGAAGGAAGCCAATCATGTGGTCGGGATGAACTAGAAAAGAGTCTAATGTAACAGTTTCGTTGGCTGGTATTGTTGTCTTTTCTAAAGTAATCGATGGGATACGTTCATTTAGCGTAAGACCTGCTAATTGCATGCCAATATCATAAATAGCCCAACCACGAGAGCTAGTTCTATCTATCCCTTTTGGATTAATAATTTCTAACTCATTGTCAGATAGGTTTTCAATTGTAATCCCAATGGTTATTGGGTGGTTGAATTTATTGTGGTGATGTCCGAGAACTCGATGTTGTTCTTCACGATTGTTGGAAACAATATGGTCGTGCCATAGTGTACTTTGCTGGGTAGTAATTGTTCTTTCATATAAAGATTCTGGATTATCACTAACTAACAATCTACGTTCCCCTGTTAAAGTAACACTGTTTACATTTATCGGTCGTGCGATTTGACCAGACTCTTTTTGTAACGTTTTTGTGCCAAACACATTATTACCAGTGATAAAACTTAGTTGGTTGTGCGCCTTGTCCCAGTTTACTTCAGCACCTATTAAAGTTGCTAATGTTCTTGAAGCCCCGAAAAGCTCTCCATTATGTTCCCAAATCGGATTACTAAGCTCTATCAATTCACCATTAAGAGAAGCTTGACTATTTCCAATTTCTAATTCAAATTCGTTCCCATCTCTTGTAAAAGAAATAAGTTTATTATCTATATGTGCTTGTATGTTCATCGCATCTAAAAATTTAATTAGAGGAAGATAACTTATGTCTTCTTTTATTAGTAAATAATCGACTATATTTACCTTAAAGCCATCAATCATAAGAACAGGATTATCTAGTTTAGATAGAATGTTAGATGTATTTTTAGTTGTTACAGAAACAGTTTTAGTAGCATTATCCCAGTGCACAGTGTCACCAAAGGACTCACCAATAAATCGAATTGGCACGAGTGTTCTACCATTAAATAGTTGAGGACTTGTTACAAGTGTATGAGATTCACCATTTACATAAGCGGTGTTGCTTTTAATATGTAGTTCAATGATGTTTCCATCTCTTTGAGAGGTTACTCTTTGTTGCTGTTGATCCCACTCAACGGTTGCCCCCATTGCTTCAAAAATGGCTCTCATTGGCACGAGTGTTGTTCCATTTTGAATAATTGGAACACTAGAAAATTCCACAGCTGTATTATTCACTATGATGTTTACGTTCGTCTCACTGGCATGTACAGCATTCATGCTTTGAATAGTAATAGTAGGAGACAATAGTAATCCAATGCCTACTACACATGAGATGAACCCATGTTTAAACTTTTGCATAATGATACACTCTCCCGAAGCAAATTTAAAAGTTTTTCATGAATAAGTGTGGAGTAAAGTTTTGGAAAATGCAATAGTTTTTATGTAAATATATAAGCTGAAAACGGTGATAGAGACCATTCCATGCATAAGAAACCTTTTTTAGAAAAAACTGAAGATGAACAACTTTGAAGGAGGGATTGTAATGGGACGTGGAAAAAGCCTTAACCATAAGAAAAAGAGCCATCCAGGAGATTTGCCTAAAGGGGCAGAAATGAGAAAGGCAAAGCCTGATTCTGGTGAGGAAGCTTATTTATCGGAAGCGGAAGCATTTAAGAATCGAGTGCCTGAAGAATAGAAGAACGAATCCGCTAAATGTTCTCTAATTAAAATAAAAAGGTTGCCCCTACATTGATAGTAGGAGCAACCTTTTTAATCTTCTATGTAAATCGCAAACCTATGTACGATTTACTTATCCATGCGTAACTTTGACATTGACTCAGAACAAGTAACCTTTAGCACAAGAAAAGTGTCCCTCTTATGGCTGCTTCCTTCCGGACCTGACCCGTTCATGGGGTTTTCGTTGCAAAAGACTTGTTCCTCAACATCAAATTAAAAGCACTGACCACACATAAGAAAACCTTCGATAGGCATTGACCCTGCTATAGCGGATTGCAGGTTACAAGGCACCGCTACCTCCCCGTCTATTGCGAAATGTTTCATTTGAATAACTTAATCTTACTACGGATCTCACCTCTTGTATATGCCAATTAATTGGTAGTAGAGGATAAAAATGAGGTGCTTAAAGGCAACTGAAAAGGGAGGAGTGAGAGAGGCCGCTAAAAAAGTGTGATTTTTACTTTTTCAGAGGCCACTACTGCCTCAATTCGAGTGCCATCTGTACAAATAACACTGTTTCACTAAACAAGATTTATCTTTATTTCAAGAACTTCTTTTTCCTCTGATGTGAGAAGCTTATTTGCTAGTGGAAATAGCACTGATTCTTCTTTCATGAAATGTTGCGTTAAAATTTCACAAGCTTTTGAAGTATAGGATGCAATTCTTTTTATATCTGTTGGTTCAACGGTTTCTAAATTTTTTTCACAATCATCAAGAAACGTTTTTAATAGTTTTTTTGCTTCATCATGTTCATATTCCATTACAGCAATTGGGCCATTAGTACGGCCAATATAGGCAGCGACCATTTCAAAAAGAACACCTTCTTCTCGTTCCGCATGAGGCTCAAGTTCTGTAACGAAGGATTTAACTTGCTTGTATAATTGTTCAAGAGCTTTGGAATTAAGTGTAATCTCCTCTTGCTCGATTGACTGTGTCAAGGCATAAATAGATTCCATTTGCTTCGTTAGAGGAGGATGTTCATTTTTCAGTTGCATAAGTGCCGGACAAAGTGCGTTATCAACATCATCACCTAGCATACTACTTACACAGCTTAATGGTTGTGTCTCCATTTAATTCAGCTCCTTTAACTTTTTAATCACTCTTGGAAATAAGATATTATTCTCAAGGTGGATATGCTCAAATAAATCAGCCTCTAAATTTTCTAGCTTTTGATAGGTGAGTTGAAAAGTCATGCAAGCCCATTGTGGTGCGGTGAAATCATTTGTAACCTTTCGAAGTTCAGCTAAAACGCCTCCAGCACCCTCATGTTCATCTACTAACTCTTCAATTTTTACGGAAATGTCTTTAATGATTTCAGTTGTTGGTTCATTTTCAAATGCCTCTATTAAAGGAAATACATTCTGCTCTTCATCTATCGTATGTTGCTCAAGCTCTATTTTTAAAAGGTGGAAAAGTTTATGCACCTCAGCCAGTTCAGGACAATCACGCCCGTGAACTCGTAGCACTTTCGTTGTAAATTGACTTAACTCAGGTAAAAGAGTGGAGAGGTAAGCATGATGAGTAGAAATGATATGTTTAATTAGCTGACTACTCGTAAGATTAGCCCTGTTAACAGAAGGCTTTTCTAACGATTGTAAATAAGCCTCATTTATTTTTGCTAAAATCTCATCACCATCTAGCTTCTTTTCAGTAATAACTTCACCAATTGGTCTGTTACCGCCACAACAAAAATCTATTTTATATTGCTTTAATATTGTACTTGCTTCAGGGAGGCGTGTGACAATCTCGCCAGTTCTAGTAGAAAAGTCAAAGGTTACTTCCATTTTCAAAACCTCCAAGTTCGAATTTTTGTTTCATCCTTACAATTCATAGTGTACAGAGAATAACAATCATTTTCAGTGATGTATGTCACCAATTAAAAAATTGATGAAAATAAAGTGGGGTCAGTCCCCCAATGCTTTACCGTATAGAAGGGTTTCAAAACAACAGGAACGATAAAAAGGGTGCTCCTAATTAGAATAGGAGCACCCTTTTTAAATTTTCTATGTAAATCGCAAACCTATGTACGATTTCATCATCCATGCGTAACTTTCTCTTTGACTCAGAACAAGTGACCTTTTGCACAAGAAAAGTGTCCCTCTTATGGCTGCTTCCTTCCGGACCTGACCCGTTCGTGGGGTTTTCCTTGCAAAAGACTTGCTCCTCAACATCAAATAAAAAGCACTGATCACACATAATGAAACCTTCGATAGGCATCGACCCTGCTATAGCGGATTGCAGGTTACAAGGCACCGCTACCTCCCCGTCTATTGCGATGTGTTTCTTTTGAATGACTTAATCTTACTATGTATATCACTTTGTGTATATACCAATTTTATGGTAATGCAGGAGGAATGTAACTAAACATTAAAGGTAATGACCGATATATGTCGAAAGTACCTTTTGAGAGGTTAGGAACATTCTTTTATTATTTGCAAATATCAATTTTCGAGGTGAGCTATGACGAATATCATTTATTCACGTAAAATTACTGACACTGAAGGGCACAATCTGTCTATTAACCTTTTGAAAGAAACGTTTAAGGGAGCAATAAATATCCGTAAATCACTTGAGGCACATAAGAAAAAAATCGCTTATTTCTTTATTGACCCTCTATTAAATGGTTTTGAAGCAGCAAATGAATTTTACTTTAATGTGTTAGAATGCCAGTCTATCGACAAAATCAATACATACAAAAGTGGAGCTAGTCCAATTCAAGCGTTAACAGATGCAAAAGAGCTAATCGATGGTGGACTATATGATGCTGTTTTTGTCTTTGGTCATGAGCCGTTACTAACAAATAAGAAGATTTATGGGAAAAATGAGGTAACAAAGGCGATGAATATCTTTGAAGAACAAAGTATTATTCAGTGCTATAACGAAATCGCCCATACTCTTTGTAGTAGATTAGGGTTATCTGAGAAAGAGTTTATGGCTTTATCTGACAAGCTCTTTTTAAACTATCGGAAAACATATCAGCATGTTACAGGAATGGAAGTGTCTGATGACAGGGGAAGACAACTAGATGACCAACATGGTGACTTATTTAAACTGACTGACTGTGCAAACCCGAATATTGATTTCTCAGGTGGGGTTATCCTAGTGAATGATGAAGTCGCAAGCTTATTACAAATTCCCGCAAAAGATAAAATAAGAGTAACTGGAGCAAACTATTCAATGGTTGAAGGGTCGCCTGAAAAAATTGATGCGATTGTAGGGAAAAAGGATAATCTATTTCCTCATTTACGAAACGCCTTTCTCCAAGCACAAACTCATTCTTCAATAGACATAGCAGCCGAGTTCCAGAATGGTAATTTGTTTCTTGAGGTATATACGTGTTACCCACCAGTACCTATCGCATTTTTACTAACGACAGGACTCATAACAAACATCGATCAATTGCCAGACTTACTAGAAACACATGAAATGACCATTACAGGTGGGATGAACTTGGCAAGAGCTCCTTGGAACAACCCTGCATTGAATGGAATGATTGATATGTATCATAAAATGAGGGAATGTACTAAACGATATGGCTTAGTGCACGGTAATGGTGGAATTGCTGAAACGCAAGGAGTTGTAATTTTAGAAAAAAATTAAAATTTAACTGGAGGGTTGCTGACCTATGAAAAACTCTAAAAAGTGGATTGATATATCCCAACCGTTAAACAATCAAATTGCTCATTGGCCTGAGGATACACCGTTTGCATATGAAGTTTCATATTCTAAGGAAGAAACAGGCTCTGTAAATATTGGACAGATTATAACGAGTACACATATAGGCACCCATATTGATGCACCTTTTCATTTTCTTAATGAAGGGACACGGGTTATAGATTTAGACATTAATTTGTACATAGGGACTTGCAGAATTATTGATGTATCGCCTCATTTTGAAATAAATGAAAAGGTATTACGTGAATTTCCTTTAGATGGGATAACCAGATTATTAATAAAAACACATATTCCTAACAACCCACATGAATTCCCGAAAGAAATTCCGTTCATAACAAAGGAAGGCGCTAGCTATTTAGGTCAAAAAGGGATAAAACTTCTCGGAGTAGACGTACCATCTGTTGATCCATTAGATAGCACTGAATTAGAAGCTCACCATTCATTACATGGCAATGGAATTCACATTTTAGAAAACGTGATGCTCGACCAGGTGGAACCCGGAGAATATGAGTTAATTGCACTTCCTTTGCCAATCGAATCAGGAGATGGTAGTCCCGTTCGTGCTGTAATCAGACCTATCAGTTGAATTCATTTATTGTGTGGAGCTTTGCCAAGACGTATATGAGCCGTTACCGTCACATCCATAGCATTGATAATCAAAAGAGGGGATATACGTGTAGCCGTTATGCTCTGGTAAATAATAACCTCTGCCATTACAAACTGGACATAGATTTTGTTCTTTCATTTTCTCCAGTTTTTTCTCGTGTTTTGCAGATTGCCAATCTAGAAAAGCATTTAATAAACCCAATTCACTCACTCCTACACATTTTATTTTCTTTAGTGTGTGGAAAATTTAGGATTTTATTCAATTGATACAAGACGATATGAATTGGAAGAAAAAGTGAGTGTTATACTAGTAAACATGAGGTATAGAGTATTAAATTGAACTACTAGGAGGACTTACTATTGAATATAACAAAATTCTTATCTGTGATTGGTCTAAGTATAGTACTTGCTGGATGTGCTAATGCTGAGGCACCTGTACCAGAAGATAATACTGTACCAGAAGAGGTAACTGAGGAAGATACTGAGCTAGAAGAGAATATTTCTGACGTAGAAGAAAAAGAAGAGCAAACTGTAGGAGAAGGCGAGAAAGAAAAGGACAAGCCTGATGTTGCTGGACCTGAAGAAGCGGCTGATGTAGTTGTGAATGCGTTGCAACAAAAAGATATGAAGACAGTCTCTACTTTTGTACATCCAACAAAAGGGGTTCGATTCTCTCCATATGGATATGTCCGTGAAGATGTCGACAAAGTCTTTACTGCAGAAGAAGTGGAAGGATTAATGGAAGACGAAACCGTTTACACTTGGGGTGTTTTTGATGGAAAAGGAAATCCAATTGAAAAAACATTCGCAGACTATTATGAACGCTTTGTCTATGATGTAGACTTTGCAAATCCGGAAGAAAAGGCAGTCAATGAACGGTTAGGACATGGGAACACATTAGATAATACTGATGAAGTCTATCCAAATGCAACTGTAGTTGAATATCACTTTTCTGGATTTGAAGAACAGTATGATGGTATGGATTGGCGTAGCTTACGTCTTGTCATTGAGGAGAAAAACGATCAATGGTATTTAGTTGGCGTTATCCATGATGAGTGGACGATTTAGTTAGAGCTGAATTTGTTGAAAGCAATGCGCGAAGCCACTAATAGCAAAGAGGCCGATTCTATATGAATAGGATCAGCCTCTTTGCTTGTTTCTAGATTAAGTGTTGTCTATTTACATGTGTAATTGCCAGCCGGAGTTTTTTTCATAAGACTCTTTTCGACGAAGCGCTCTAACATTTTCTTAATACAAAGTGTGTTCTTTGCAGTATCCTCTAACTGCGGATTTGCCTTTTTTAAACTCTTCGCAGCACTTTCGTAAGACATCGCTCGCTTTGAAGTTTTGATAATTTTAAGTAGCTGGGTTGCATAAGTAATTTGACTCATTCTTTTATCACCCTTTCGCGTATAACCTTAAACATAACATACATTGGTAAAAAAAGCGAATCTTGGTTTGAATGTAGGCAGCATTATTTTCATTTTGTTAAAAACGAAAAGAGATAAAGAAAAGCCTGTAAAGTTGTTGCTGCAGTAGGTGTTTGCTACCTTTGTGTTAAATAAGAACTGTCCAAGGATTCATCAGTATATAGACTGAAAAAAATATATTTTAATTATAAAATAATCTAACTCTTTTCTTTAAATATTATGGTAGAATATTCAACAAAAACTACAAATTTTTTTGAATGGAGAGCAACAATGAAAAAGCCGAAGATTTCCTCTGCAAAAAGTGTCCATGGAATGGTTTCAACTGCCTCTAAGCCAGCAACTGAAGCAGGTGTAAGGATGCTTGAAAAAGGTGGGAATGCTGTAGATGCTGCTGTCGCAGCCGCACTCTGTTTAGGTGTGACAGAGCCTCAAGCTTCTGGAATTGGCGGACAGTCAATGGCGTTGATTTATTTAAAGGATGACGACCGAGTGTTTGCGTTAGATGGCTCGTCTCGTGCACCGTTTAATGTTCAACCAATGAAAACCCCAGATAAGCCAATCAAGCTAGGGTTAAAGTCAACGACTGTACCATCTACTCCCGCGACACTTGGCTATATGCTAGAAACGTATGGAAAGCTTTCTTTTGAGGATGTTGTAGAGCCAGCAATTCAAGCGGCGAAAGAGGGTTTTACTGTATCTCCGTTGATTCATCGCATGATTAAAAAAGAAAAAGATTATTTACGAGAAGACCCATCAATCGTAAAAAACTTTTTCGAGAATGATGAACCAATGCCGGTTGGAAAAGTAATTAAACAACCTGAATTAGCTGAGTGTCTAGAGACAATGAAGAAGATGGGCTGGCAGGACTTTTATATAGGAAGCATTGGGCAGAAGATTATTGTGGATATGGCGAACAGAAATGGATTAATAACGGAAGCCGACCTATGCCAAATCCCATACCCAGTTGAACGAGATGTGCTGACAAGTACTTATCGAAATTTTGATATTTATACGTTTCCACCACCCGGTGCAGGAAGGGTCCTCGTCCAAATTTTAAATACAATGGAAGGCTTCCCATCAGACATACTGAATACAGAAGAAGGATTAGGCGCTGTTATTTCCGCATTAGCATTCCAATTTGCTCTTAACTCAAGGCAAAGACAGCCAATTCATCCTGATTACTATATGCAAACGGTCAATAAGCTAATGTGTGATAAAGAGTATGCTGCTGAAATTAGAGATGCTATCGTAAAACTTTGTAGCGTACATTTTGAAGATACTCTGATTCCGCCATATACCTCTGGTGAAACAACACATCTATCCGTTACTGACAAGGACGGTAATGCAGTAGGAATTACTCAGTCGATTGAGCTCGTATTTGGGAGTAAGACAATGGCTGATGGTTTAGGCTTCTTTTATAACAATTACATGAGTGCATTTGAGTATAAAAATATGACTCATCCTTATTACTTATTACCAGGTGGAAAGCCATGGAGTAGTGTGGCGCCAACTCTTGTTTTTAAAAACGGGATGCCTAAATACTTATTAGGAAGTCCTGGCAGTAGTAGAATTTCAACCTCCCTAGCCCAGGTCATTACAAGACTAGTGGACAAAAAGGAAAGTTTAGATATGGCGATAGCGGCACCTCGTTTCCATTCATCTGATACTGGTAAGCTATTAATTGAAAAGCTACGTTTTAATGAAGAAGTAATAAAAGCGTTAACAACCACAGGCTTTAACCTCTCAAAACGAGGAGCATATAGCTTTTACTTAGGGTGTGTACAAGGGATTGAGTTTCCCGAAAAAGATGGAGAACCTTTCTATGGAGTTGCAGACCCAAGAAGAGACGGTACAGCACAAGGACCGACTGAATAAGTAACATGCAAATCTACACTAGTAGAGTAATGGCTTCTTAAGTTGCGCGCTTGCTATAAGAAACCCACTTGTAGCGAGCTTTTCAAACTTAAAGACTAAACTTACAAATTGAAGGAGTTACATGCGAATGAAAATAGCGATCGTATACAATCGAGAAAGTCAGGCAGTTATTAATTTATTTGGAAAACAAAACCGTGAAAAGTATGGACTAGAAACGATTAATAGAATCAAGGAAGCCCTACTTGCGGGAGGACACCAAGTTAAGACATTTGAAGGAGATAAAAATATTATCGCAAAGCTAGAAGACTTTATGCCTTCTGTTGTTTCTGGTGAACGGCCTGGACTTGTATTTAACTTGAGTTATGGTATTCAAGGAAACGGTCGCTATATGCATATACCGGGAATTTTGGAAATGCTAGGTATCCCATATGTAGGTTCAGGACCAGAAACACATGCCTTAGCATTAGACAAAGTTGTAACGAAAATGATCTTAATTCAAAGAGGGCTTCCTACTCCAAAGTTTACAGTAATGGAAAAGCCAGATTCGCCAATTATGGATGATTTAAATTATCCTTTAATTGTAAAACCAAAGGATGAGGCAGTCTCGTTTGGTCTTAAAGTTGTTCATAACGAAGAGGAGCTAAGAGCAGGGGTACAGGTCATTTATGAAACGTTCAACGCACCGACGCTAGTTGAAGAATATATTGAAGGACGAGAAGTTAATGTAGCCTTACTTGGAAATAATCCAGTAGAAGCGCTCCTTCCTGTCGAGCTAGTTTTTGGTCAAGGGGAACAAATTTATACGTATGAAGATAAGAAGAACAAAAGTGGAAGAACAGTAGAGAAGGTTTGTCCAGCGCCATTGTCAGAAGAACAGACAAAAGAAATCCAACAGCTTGCGATTGATACATTTAATGCATTAGGTTGCTATGATAGTGCTCGTGTTGACTTTCGAATTGATAAAAACGGGAAACCTTACATTTTAGAGGTTAATTCAATGGCGAGCCTAGGTTCAGATGGTTCTTTCGTTTATGCAGCTGAACAAATGGGACTTAGCTATGCAGACTTATGTAACAAGCTAATTGAAGTGGCTAATGAACGTTATTTTGGCCCGTTCTTCTTAGATAATCATACGGAAGATAGTAAAGAACAACAGGCATTAATCTCATCGATTACTCAAAATCGAGATAAAATCGAAGCTGATTTGAAAAAGTGGACCAACATTTCAAGCTGGACAGAAGACCCAGTAGGATTGAGTACTGTAAGAAGAAGACTTGACGACCGATTGAAACAACTAGGGTTAGAGCTTATGGAGGATTATACTAATGGACGTTCAGCGTGGACATGGCAATCGAAAGCAGGCTTTAAAGATGGAACTTTAGTCGTTATCCCAATTGACATACCAGGTGAACGTAATGGGTTTCCAATTCCATATCGTAAAGAGCAAGAATGGATTTACGGTGAAGGGGTTGCCTCAAGTCGTGGTGGACTAGTAACAGTATTAAGTGCGCTGCAGGCACTCGATGAACAACAGCTGTTATCAGACAAGAAAGTAGGTGTATTCTTTTATTCTGACGAAGGAAGAGGAATGCGCTATAGCAGTGCGACATTAAGAAAAGCAGCAAAAGAAGCCAGACAAGTAATTGTCCTACAACCTGGTTTTACTGGTGGAAAAATAGCTGACCAGCGAAGAGGCTCGAAGCAATATAGCATCATTGTTGAAGGAGATCCAATGAGAATTGGAATTGAATCCAATCAAACCGATGTACTAAGTTACTTTATTCAAAAAGCTGAGAAGCTCAAGAAAATAAGTAGCCGTAATAAGAAAATTACAGTAGCGGTCCAGGATGTTCGCTCTCAACGCTATAGTGTCCTGTTGCCACACCGTGTGCAAGCTACAGTAGCGGTAACTTACTTAGATGAAAAGCTTGCTAATGAAGCAGAAAAGCAAATTAGAGAAGCATTTACATCAAAATCAAGTGGGATGCAGACATACGTGGAAACATTGGTTGAACGTCCACCATTAGTACGAAAATCAAATAATTCAGTTATACCACAACTGAAAAACTTAAGTGAAAAGTGGAACTTACCATTTGGAACTGAATCAAGTCTATTATCGACTGCAGCTGGAGAAATTCCGTCATCAGTTCCGGTTGTATGTGGGTTTGCACCAGCAAGTAAAAACCTATACACACCTAACGAAGCGATTCATCGCAGTGAATTAATTCAACGTTCCTTATTATTAGGTTTGTTTTTACTAGAACAATGAAACTGAGCGGTGAAGAGAAGATTCTACCAATCGTGATATCAGTCCCCCACGGGGGACTGATTATCCCACCGAATTTGATAAGTAATTGCTTACTGACACAAGAAGAATTATTGCTAGATTGTGACACTTGGTCTCACGAGCTATACGATTTCAAAGGCTTAGTAGAAGAATATGTGGACACGCCGATTGCCCGAATTGTTGTAGATATGAATAGAGACAGAAACGACCTACCCCCAAATAATCCTGATGGAGTAGTCAAAACACTGTCTGTCGTTCAAAAGTCGGTATGGGATCGAGAAGGTGGACTAGCAAAGGAAGAAATCTCAAACTTGTTAGAGGATTATTATTCAACCTACCATCTGCAGTAGCCTTGGCAAAGCCTACTAGTTATTTGGATATGAATTATAATCCAATTTATGTATTTATTGATGGGAAAGAGCCTCGCTTTACAAATGATCCAATAATTGAAAATGGTCGAACATTAATTGAATTTCGTCCTGTGTTTGAAGAGTTAGGACTAACTGTTGGATGGGAACAAAGCACAAGAAAGATTACTGGGAAAAATACAGGTCTAACTGTAGAGATGATAATAGGGAGTAAGACAGCATATGTGAACGGTAAACGAGTTTCTTTAGAAGTTGCCCCAAGAGTCGTTGATGGTCGTACGTTAGTTCCATTACGTTTTGTTGCTGAAAATAGTGGAAAGAAAGTGCAATGGAATAGTAATGTACGTATGATTATCATAAATGATGGCAACTTTGAACGAGCTAATTTTAATATGACTATAAATGATTTAAATCAACAATTCGTGAATAATGCAAAAAATGGGAAGCTTGGACCATTCGAACATTCAAAAATCGTGAATCGTTCATTAGGAGAAGTAGTGAATAAATTTGGTTTCCCTGACCGTAGACATAACGGTACCCCTGCTAGTGATGATGTACCGGCTATATCGTATGGAAACTATTACATTTCTTTTCTAGGGGACTATAATACTCATCATCTTATAAGACCGAAAGCAACAAGAATAGGAATGTTTTTTGATAATAGAGTTACAAACCAAATGGTCATAAATCGATTAGGACAGCCTGATAGTAAAGACTACGGAATGGATGCGTATTTGACGTATAACCTTGGCCAATACAACCTTGTCGTAACAACAAATGATTTAAATTCAAATGCCAACATCCAGAATATCTCTATCTCTAGAAATTAAGAGGAAAAGTAGTTAGTTCAGATTTTTAGTAATTTAACACGCTAATAAAGTGGGGGACTGACCCCCACTTTATTTTTGATCATCATAATGGAGACATAGAACAATGAACGAAGCTGTCTAGTCAATAGAAAAATTGATTATCAATGGCTCTCTTTGCTAAAAGACCTAGGTTGAGTATATTCACATTCACTCATTGTAGGTCTTTTAAGTATTTTATTTGCTCACAACTTAATATAAGTAAATTAATCATAAAGTTTTAACTAATTTTGGAATTCTTATTCTTTCTTGCAATATTTATAGAGATAAATAGAGCTGAGGAGGTAGAGAATGAAATTAAGAGTAGTCGTTTTTATTCTTGCATTATCGTTGATTGTGTTTCCTACATTCACAAATGGGGAAAGTTTGTCAATTGTTGGTGAACAGGCAGTTGTTATCAAATCTAAGACAGGAGAGGTACTCTTTGAAAAAAATGCATTTGAAAAAGGGTATCCAGCCAGTATGACAAAGGTACTTACAGCAATGTTGCTAATGGAAAGAATCGGAGAGGATGAAATCATTACCCTTTCACCTAATGCAATAAATACAGTAGGTAGCAATTCTCAAATATTTTTTCAAGCTGGGGAAGAGATAACGAAGGAGGACGCCCTATATCTACTTATGGTGATAAGTGCTAATGATGTGGCAGTAGCAATCGCCGAGCACATTTCAGGGTCAGAAGAAGCCTTTGGAGAACTGATGACGTCAAAAGCGAAAGAAATAGGGGCACAACATTCTTCTTTTAAAACCGCAAGTGGATTGCATCATGATGAACACTACACAACTCCATATGATATGGCACTTATATGTAGAGAAGCAATTAAGAATGAAGCAATTCTTAAGGCGATGGGAACCCGTAGTTATCTAGTATCGACAAACAAACAGGAAAGAACCGTACATAGTCCGAATCGATTAGCTGAAGACGAAAATAATATCGGTGGAAAAACGGGATATACAAGAAAAGCACAAAATACGTTAGTGAAAGTTGACAAAATTGATGGAAAACAAATCATTTCTGTCGTGATGAAATCGAATAGAAACAACATTTACAACGATATAAAATTGATAGCCGACGAAGGTGTTTCCCGTTTGAATTATGTTGACATTATCTCAAAGCAGGAATGGATAGATTCGATGTTCTTTAACGAAGAGGAATTGGTCATTGGGATAATGGAGGATGTAGGCTTTTTTGCATCATCAATTTATGAGAATAATATTACTACACTTGTGCATAAAGATGAACAAGTCTTTCATGAACTTGAAGTGATAAATATAGGAGATGTTGTTGGTTATATTGAGGTCCAACATGAAGGGGAAGTATTTGATGAGATTGAATTAATAGCTACTCACCAATTTTCGCCCCAGCAAATTATCGCTGAAAGGGAAAGAATTGATCGTCAAAATGTGATGTATAGTGCGATGGCAATATCAGTTCCATGTGTGGCTGCTCTAGGGTTATTGGTACTATATATGAAAAGAAGAAAAAGTACGAGTTAGGGTCAGTCCTCCAATAAGTTAATGCGTTAATAAAGTGGGGGACTGACCCCCACTTTCCGATTTAGAGGCAGTTTCCTTTTCATTTTTACTTTTTGTTTTTGGATAATATCTTTTGCAATAATGCGTCTGCCTTTTTCTTTGCTTGTTTTGTATTATTTTCTAGGATAATCACAGGTTTACTAATAGTTCCATTATCTCTAAAAGAAATATCCACCATGTCACCTTCCTTTATTTCTGAGGGCAGTTCTTTTAGTGGTACTTCTTTTTGTATCATTTCATCCTCACGTAGTAATAAAATAGCGATTGTTTCTTCAATTCGGTCAACAGTATAGTTAGCCATACTTTTGCTCCTTATGTGGTAATCTCAGCTTTCATTCTTTCAAAAGTGTTTGTACCAATTCCACTGACATTCAATACTTCTTCAATTGTTGTAAAAGGACCGTGTGTTTGTCTGTAGTCAATAATACGTACTGCTATAACTGGACCTACTCCTGTAATCAGTTGTAATTCTTCTTCATTTGCGGTGTTAATATTGACTGGATAAACATAGGAATCTTCATCTCCAATAGACCCACCTTCGTTTCCAGTACCGTTCCATGGAATGTTTTTCACCTCGTAATTAACACCATCAGTTACTACAATAATGTCTCCGGAATCTGCTGTAGAATAAACAGTTGCTCCATATGCTTTTAAGCGCTGTACAATATCATCGTGAGGATGGTTATATCGATTACCTTCTCCATACGATAAAATAGCTACTTCAGGTTGCGCATTATCTAAGAATGTAGGATTGGAAGACGTTCTCGAACCGTGATGTCCGACTTGAAGGATTTGTGATGATAAATCAAAATTACCTGTCATTTCACCTTCAGATAATTGCTCAGCATCACCTGTAAAGAGTAAGCTAATCTGATTATAGTCAATCTTTAAAGAAACAGATGAATCATTTAAACTTTTCTGTTCAGAACCTGTGTTTAAAACTGTCATCTTTACAGAGGGATCAATAGTAAGTTCAGTTCCCACTTCGGCAATGTCAAATGGAATGTCCATTTGGTCGATTAACTCTAAATAATTTAAATAGGTTAAAGTTGTATGTGTACGCCCACTGTCTAACACTTGCTTAATTTCAAATTCCTCAAATATTGGGAGTAATCCACCGATATGGTCAGCGTGAGCATGTGTTGCTACAACTAGGTCTATAGAGCTTATCCCAGCTTGTTTCAGATAAGAAACTACTTTTTGACCAGCCATTTGTGTACCAGCATCAATTAAAACAGTTTTTCCATTAGGTAAAAGGAGTAATGATGAATCACCTTGTCCGACATCGAGAAAATGTACTGTTAAGTCACCTTGAACTTGTATGTCTTCGATAGGTAATTTAAACTGTTCATCTAAAACCCTAGCCATAAATACAGAAAATTCTGCTCTAGTAATATTAGAATTAGGTCTAAAAGAGCCATCAGTATAGCCTACTGTAATTTGATTTGCTAGTAGTGTTTGTATAGGTGTGTGGCCCCAAAATCCAGTTGATACATCTCTAAATTGAAAGTCTCCTACTCCTTCCAATCCATAGGCTCTTTGTAAAATGGCTGCCATTTCTGCTCTCGTTAACGGAGCATTTGGAGAAAAGTTTCCTTGATATCCTGTAATGATTCCTTCATCAGCTAAAGTAGCAATAAGCTCGTAATAGGGATGTTCAGGGCTTACATCAGCGAACTGTGGATTTGGACGATCTATTGTTGCAAACTCTAATTCTCTTTGCAACATTAAAGCAGCATGAACTCGTTGAATTTCGTCGTTAGGCCCAAAGTTCCCATTTGGGTATCCACCGACTATATTTTTATTACTTAAGTAAGTAATTTCATTTCTAGCCCAATGGTCAACGGTATCACTGAATCCATGACCTGTAGCCAATTGTTTTATATTCTGATTCGCATTATCAAAACCAATGTCTTGATTTTGTAGATTATCTGGGTTGGTACATCCAAATAAAAATAAGAAAACCAAAAGTAGAGGCAGTAATACTTTCCTCATTAAGCTAACCTCCTAATTCAACTCATAGATTAACCATAGCTTTTTCCTGCAGCTTAAAAACATACGAACGAATTATGGAGACCGCTGAAAAAGTGTGATATTAACTTTTTCATCGGCCTCCGAATTATGTGTAATATTATTAATAAAAAAAATGCACCACAGTTGTGAGACAGTGTCTAACAATAATGGGGTGCAGTTTAATCTGTTTCACTATCTAATGCAAGCTACTCTTTCATTTGTAATGTCATTTACTCTTGCTGGACCAATTCCTCGAACACGCGTAAGGTCATTGAGTGAATTAAATGGTCTCAATCGAATAATTTCATTTGCTCTTTCACTATCAATATGAATAATTGATGTTAGCTGATCACTGTTTGCCTGATTAATATTCACACAACCAGTGATTGGTGGTTGTACTGGTGTAGTTAACTGCCCGTGTATAGCATTTCGGGCTTCGTTAGTTAGATTAATACCGATTGTTCTTGATTGTTGAAACCATTCAACCTGGTTTCCTAAGCTTTCACTTATAAAGCGAAGTGGTACGAAGGTTCTTTGATTACTTAGGACAGCTTGTGTATCCATTTGGATTCGATTGTTGTTAACTAAAGCAGTATTTTGACCGATTATTAACTCGATATCTTTGTCACCTTTAATAATTACTTTTCTAGTGGCAGGTTCCCAGTGTACAAAGTAACCTAATTCCTCTGTTACAAACCTAACTGGAACCATCGTTCGAAAATTATTATCGATAAAAGGTTCAACATCCATACGAACTTTATTATTTCTAATAATAATATCTAATTCCTGTGGTGTAATTGTAAATAATGCTTGTTGTCCCCGCGCTTGATATTGTTCTGTAGACTGATCGTGTTGCTGTTGATCCAATCCTAGATTCTGGCCGCATGCTGTCGAGATAGCAATAATGAAAATCAGCAAAAAAAGTCTAAGAGATACGTTCATAAAAGGTTCCTCCAATTTAAAAGTAAAAATTTTTTTCATTTTTCTTTTAACATTAGTTTAAAAAAGAGAAATATACCTATATAGAAGAAACGCACTCTAAATATTGTTTAATAAATACAAAGATATGAACAAAAGTTCGTATAAATCGCCTTCAGTCAAAATCCTATTCATGTACCTTAAAATAAGGATTTTAAGGTAAAAAAATTGCCCAATACCTACATCTAAAAGGTTTTGGGCTAAAAAAGTGAGGACAAGTATTCAGATTACTGGAACAAATGATTTATTTATCTAATTTTTTGTGTTGTTGATAAACAATAAAGTTCCTCTTCATATGTCCCCTATTACTTCTGCATGTTTTGGATTATCATTGCAATGCCTTGACCACCGCCAATGCATAAGCTTGCGACACCGAATTTAAGACCTCGTCGCTGCAGTTGATAGGCAAGGGTTAGCAAAATTCTCGTACCACTTGCTCCAACTGGGTGACCTAAAGCAATGGCACCGCCATTAACATTTGTTTTCTCCTGGTCTAGTCCAAGCTCCTTTTCAACTGCCAGATACTGTGCCGCAAAAGCCTCATTGATTTCAAATAAATCAATATCTTTTATCATTAGACCTGCTTTTTTTAAGGCCGATTGGATTGCAGGGACAGGTCCGATACCCATATGAGCTGGATCCACACCTGATATACCCCAGGAGACGATTTTACATAAAGGCTTCTTTTCATTTCTTTTGATGTAATCTTCATCCGCGATGACAAGGGAAGCTGCTCCGTCGTTAATCCCACTCGCATTTCCAGCTGTTACAGTACCATCCTTTTTAAAAGCTGGTTTCAGTCGAGATAAGTCTACTAATGATGCCTGTGGTTTAGGATGTTCGTCTTGGTCGATAACGGTGGTGGTGCCGTCCCTATTTTTAATTGTAATAGGTGTTATTTCTGCCTGGAGTTCCCTATTTAATCTTGCCGTTTCGGTTCGTGTCTGGCTTAGCAGGGCATAGTTGTCCTGAGCTTCTCTCGTTATGTTAAACTTTTCTGCTAAATTCTCTGCTGTGATTCCCATTCCTATCTTGCAATAGTTATCGGTGAGCGTGCCAGTTAGCATATCTTGAAATTCTAGATTACCCATTTTCTGCCCTTGGAATCGATGGGTGAAATGAGAGTAGGGGGCTCTTGACATGTTTTCAGCCCCGCCTACGAGTGCGATTTTAGAATCTCTTGTTAACATACTTTGCGCAGCACTTATGACCGCTTGCAAACCAGAGCCGCATAATCTATTCACTGTTAATGCAGGTGTTGATTGCGGAACTCCTGTTTTCAGGCCGATGTGCCGAGCTAAGTAGGCTGCATTGGTATCGGAATGAATCACGTTGCCGTAAACAATATTGTCGATTTCTTCAGGAAGCACATTGGCGCGTATTAATGCTTCCTTTGCTGATATTTCACCTAACTTTGTGGCTTCAACGCACTTGAGAGAGCCTGTAAAGGAGCCGAAGGGTGTTCTTGAACCGTTGAGTATATAAATGTCTTGCAAGGGGATAACCTCCTCTTATTTTTTATTTTCTTGTTAACTTGATGCCTTCTTTGATACGGTCCCATGCATTGTCAATTCCTTCATTACGTAATTCATACTTCTGAACACGTTCCGTCGCTGTTTTTGGTAGGGTATCTTTAATTTCCACGTATCTAGGGACCATATAATACGCCATCCGGTCTTCGCAGTATCGGATAAACGCAGGGAAATCGATCGTTTTATTTTCTTGTGGAACGAGGATGACTTTTACATCTTCTTCAGATAATTCTGATGGAACACCGATTGCCGCAGATTCCTTAACGTCTGGATGCTTATTGATGATTCTTTCAATTTCATAGGAAGAGATGTTTTCCCCTCGATATCTGATGCAATCTTTCATTCTATCTTTAAAATAAAAGTAACCATTCTCATCTTGCGTACCACGATCACCGGTATGAAACCAGCCGCCTTTCATTGCTTCCTCTGTTTTGTCAGGCATTTTATAATAGCCTTTAAATATGGTGTGTGGTTTGAGCTCTCTTACACAAATTTGCCCTTCTGTGTTTGGAGGTGCTTCCTTTTCATTTTCGTCGAATATTTTCACTTCAACATTGGATAAAGGTTTACCAATGGAGCCTAAGCGGACGTCATCTGTCGGGTTACATAGACAGACTGTAGCTGTTTCCGTTAATCCAAATCCCTCCATGACTTTAATGTCAAATCTGTCTTCAAATTCAGCCCAAATTTCTTTTGGTGCAGCTCCCCCAAATGTTTTGGTAATCGTATTGTTTATTTCAAATTTTGAGTAAGGCTGTTTATATAAGACGGTTAAAATGGAGCCGATATAGTTAAAAATCGTCGCCTGATAGTGATGAATTTCACTCCAGAATTTACTCGCACTGAACTTTTCAGATAGGGCAAGCTGTGCACCTGCGAGCATAGTTCCCATGACAGAAAGCTGTTGAGCATTGCAATGGAATAATGGAAGACAAGTATAAAGAATATCCTCCTCGTTAATATCAGCTATTTCATTTAGGAAGTTGGCTGCTGTATTCACATAAGAAAAGTGGGGGAGAACGACTCCTTTAGGTAATCCAGTAGTGCCGGAAGTATAGATGATAGACATAGGGTCTTCCTGGCGTAAAGGGACCTCATCTCGTTGGGTATTTTCCAAATCTTTAGCGGAACGTATATCTTCTAAACTAATGATTGTTAACTCTTTATCTGCAACAGCCTTTGTTTGCTCCACGAAGGCCGGTTCTACGATTGCGATACTAGAGTCAGAGTGATCAAGAATGTATTCTAAGCTTTCTCCTTTGATATGATAATTGATAGGGACCATGACGGCACCTAGCTTAGCGATACCAAACCAGATAAACAGAAAATCAGGAGAGTTTTTTAATAGTAAAGCGACATGGTCTCCTTTTTTCACTCCAACCGTCTTAAGAAAATTTGCTACTTTATTTGCTTCTTGATTGGTTTCTAAATAGGTATACTGTTTGTCTTTAAATCTTAAAAAGGTTTTAGACGGATAAGTAGAAACGTTGTGTTTCAGTAGTTGGGGGATAGTATTAAAATATTGTGACATGAATTCATACACTCCTTTGAGAAATAGTATCAGGTGGATAAGTTGCATCTTCTTATGAAAAGCGAAGCAAGAGAGCCCTACTAGAAAAAAGTAAGGCGCTGAAAAATACAAATCAACCATTCAGCGCCAATGAAGTTGTCGCCAGGGCCCTTCCGGTTTTCTAACCGATAGGTAGTATAGAATGCTAATTAAATAAAGAGAAGCATGCTAACAGACGAGATGATGAGATATATGATCATCGCAATTAGGCAATACCCCCAGATGTCGCGAATGCTAAGACCTGCAATACCTAGTGCAGGAAGTGCCCAGAATGGCTGGAACATATTCGTAGTGACGTCACCTATCGTAACTGCGTTAACGATTGCAGCAACATCAACATTTAATTTTTGCGCTGCTTCAATCATAATAGGTCCTTGCACAGCCCACTGGCCTCCTGCGGAAGGAACGAAAATATTTGTTAAACACGCTGCTAGATAGACAAACAACGGCAGTGTAGCTTCTGTAGAGATGGAGACAAACCAGCCGGCGATGATACTAATCAGTCCAGAGCTTGCCATAATCCCCATAATCCCTGCGTAGAACGGAAATTGAATAATAATTCCCCCCGTAGATGTAACCGCTTTCGAAATTGCCTTCATATAATTTCTAGGTGTCTTGTGTAATGCCATCCCTACAATAATTAGTAAAAAGTTCGCAAAGTTAATGTTTAAGTCGAGGCCATTTGTAAAGAAGTAGTAACCTATCCAGCTCAAACCTGCAATGACGATAATGTATGTTAGTATCTTACTGTTATCCAGTCGCTCCGCAATAGTTGGAGGCTCTGTAGCTAGTGCCGCACCAGACTCTTGCTCGGCCTGACTTGAAGCGCTAGGCTTTGTTTCCACAAAAGGAATCGTATCCTGGGTATTAGGGTGCATCTTCTTAAATAACAAAGCGAAAACAATAACAGAAAGAAGGGCAGGGATCATTAACTGCGGGCTAAAAATTGTCTGTGATAAAGGAATGAGACCAATAGTTTCTTCAAGAGGATGTCCTGGTGTGTTTACTAACAATGGTGCCGTAATAGTTAATGAGATTGGTAGCATTGCCATAGCTCCACAAAATGCAGCTGCAATAAGTACTCGATAATCTACCCCTTTGATGTTTCTAGCTAATTCTCTTGCAAATATTGGCCCTAAAATGAGACCAAATCCCCAGCTGATAAACGCTGCTAAAGCACTTACGATTACAGTACTCATAACGGCGACTCCAGGATTTTTTGGAATAGTTGCTAAACGGATGATACCTCTTTGAACACTAGGTGCGATGGCTAAACAGTAACCTGCTACAAGAATAACGACCATCTGCATTGCGAACGCTAAGAAGTCCCAAAATCCTGCGTACCAAAATTCTACTAATTCAAATGGGCCAGATGGTGTAAGGAACAGCGCTAAGAAGTAGGCCATAACCGTAAGAATAATCGCAAAAACGAATGCATCAGGTAAATACTTTTCTACTCCGACTTTAAAGCGGTTTGCAATATGGTATAACATTTCAACACTCCTTTTTCATTTAGTTATATTAATAGATGCAATTTTCATGCCAAAAATAGATTGGCTTGAGGTCAAGGGGTTTTGGTGAGCAATTGCAGTTCTGCATATGCAAATTTGCGAACGGAGTTCTTATGTTTGCGAATTCTGAATATTTTAATTATTATAATTTATAAACTTAAGAAAGAAAGTGTAATGAAATGAGAGGGGCGTTGAAGAAGCGATGTTATTGTTTAACTCACCACATTTTCAGGCGACGGATGTAGATGAGGTTGTGAAATTATTCCATGAAATTTTTAACACTTCTAATGATGGGATGTATGTCTGTGATAATAAAGGACGTAGTATATTATTTAATAAAGCATTTTTAACTATTTCAGGAATAGAAGAAAGGTTGTTGTATGAGTATAGTGTTTTTGAGCTTGTACAGAAAAATTATGCACCTAACTCCTGCGCTGCTGTTACCTTGCAGACAAAGGAAAAGCATCACACAATAATTGATTACTATAATGGGAAGAAGGGAATACTTACTTCTACTCCAATAAAAAATGAAAATGGGGACATCGTTTGTGTTGTTTCTAATGTAAGAGATATTACGGAGTTAAATAGGATGCAACAGGAACTTGAAGAGGCAAGAAACTTGAATTACAAATACAAAGAGACTCTCTATCAAATCCAAGGAGAGATAAATCGGGAAAAGAGCATTGTTTATTGCAGTAAAAGCATGCAGAAAATTGTTTCTTTAGCATTCCGATTATCTAAAAATGATTCTCCTGTTCTAATTTTAGGTGAATCAGGAGTTGGGAAGGATGTCTTAGCTAGATATATTCATAAAGAAAGTGGACGTTCAGGCCCTTTTGTAACAATTAATTGTGGTGCAATACCAGATCATTTGCTTGAATCTGAGTTATTTGGTTACGAAAAAGGTGCCTTTACAGGTGCTAATCAGTCAAAAGTGGGTCTTTTTGAACTAGCTCATAAAGGAACGATTTTTTTAGATGAGATAGGGGATTTGCCATTCGCTCTTCAAGTGAAGTTATTAACTGTGCTACAAGATCAAAAGTTTAGGAGAGTTGGAGGGACGCAGTCCATAGAAGTTGATATGCGAATCGTAGCTGCAACTAATAATGATCTGGAAAAATTGATTGCGGAAAAAAAGTTTCGTGAGGATTTGTATTACCGGTTAAACGTTCTTCAACTAGGAGTTCCGCCATTGAGAGAAAGACCAGATGATGTACCAGCATTAGCATTTCATTTCTTGAAGGAATTAAATGAAAAGTATATTGGTGATAAAAAGCTGCAATCTGATACGATTGAGTGCCTTTCTAAGTACCCATGGCCTGGGAATATACGAGAGTTAAAGAACATTTTAGAGAGAACTTATCATCTTAGTGAAACAGATAAAATCGGAGCTGAAACATTGCCAGAAAAAGTAAGGGTTTACAATAGAGATTTGGAGTGGAACAAGGTGGATGTTGTTGTAGAGGCGAAAGAGGTGGCTTCAAAGATTGAGGATATTCCTTTAAAAGAGGCGATACACTTATATGAGAGGGAGTATATTAAGCAAAAGTTAATAGAATCCAGAACCTTAAACGAATGTGCACAAAAGCTGAAGATTGATATCTCGACACTAATAAGGAAACGAAACAAGCTAGGGATACAGAAGTAGAGTTGATTGGTAATTAGTAATTGGTGAATAGTGCTACTGGGGTCAGAAGTGTCTCTGAAAAAGTAGGGAAGATTAAATATCACCCTCCTGGAAGTAGTTATTTAGTATGGCAGATTCACTTATTTAATAGAATAAGTTAGTTAAATTAAAAGCTATAGTATTTAATCATTATCTAGCTAAAGATTAAAATTATGAAATACTGTCCATATTCTGTACGAACTTTGTACGATATCTAGACACTGAATACAGTTTCATTACAAACAATTAGCTAAGTAACGCTATCTTACGTAAAAAGAAAAGTTGGTATGAAACTTGCATTATATTATCAGTGTAATGATATTTCCTAGGAGGGGTAGAAATGAATAGTAAAGAATCGATTGCAATTGTTACTGGAGGAGCTTCAGGATTAGGGGAAGCGGTCGTACGTAATATCGTAGAGCAGGGTGGAAGATCAGCAATATTGGATTTAGATGTTGAAAGAGGGCAAGCTTTAACAGAAGAGCTTGGTAACCAAGTAATTTTCGTGAAAACTGATGTAACTGACGAATTAAGTGTGCAACATGCTTTATCTGAAACAATAGATGCATTTGGGTCTATAAATACAGTTGTGAATTGTGCGGGCATTGGTATTGCGACAAAAGTGTTAAGTAAAAAAGGTGTGCATGATCTTAATTTGTTTTCAAAGGTTATTCAAGTTAATCTAGTTGGTACGTTTAATGTAATAAGATTAGCTTCTGAAAAGATGATAGATAATGAGATTAATGAAAATAATGAGCGTGGAGTTATTATTAATACAGCTTCTGTAGCGGCATTTGAAGGTCAAATTGGTCAAGCGGCATATAGTGCTTCTAAAGGCGGTGTAGTCAGCCTAACCTTACCTATTGCACGTGAGTTAGCGGCTTATGGAATAAGGGTAATGACTGTTGCTCCAGGGTTATTTGAAACTCCAATGTTTGCATCATTACCAGAAGACAGCCGTAAAGCACTAGGGGCGATGACACCGTTTCCTTCTCGACTTGGAGCACCAAGAGAATATGCACAGCTAACTCAATCTATCATAGAAAATCCGATGCTTAACGGTGAGGTAATCAGGCTTGACGGTGCAATCAGAATGCAACCGAAATAAGTGAAGGGGAATAGAATTACTATTATATAGGGAAAGCGTTGTCCATAAATAAGTGACTTTTACTTATTTGTGGGCAACGTTTTCTGTTTCATTACTAATAACAGATTCCGTCCATTGTAGCTTATCTCAAATGATAGTAGACCAAGTGAATTTTATCGTTTTCTATTTATATATCGATATAATGGAGGATTATCGTAATATAAATAGAAATAAAGAATATTCGGAAAAAATAATCGAGATTTGTTATTGTAGTGAAATAAATAAGTAGAAGGAGGATGGAAACTTGATTAATCTAAAAGAGATTATGACACCTGTGGAATGTACGATACATACGACAACACCGGTACAGGAAGCTATTGAATTAATGAATAGCACAAAGTGGAATATTCTACCTGTTACTAATTCAGAAAGAAAGCTGATGGGAGTTTTTACGAGAAGTAATCTATATCAGATGATATTAGAAAAAAAACCGTTAGATGAACCCATTGTAAATTTTATAAAAAAAGATGCTGCGACACTATCAATCAACACTTGTTATGAGGTAATTAAAGATGTTGTTCCAAAGAGTCAAGTTGGAACAGGTATAGTATTAGATGAAGAAGGGCGTGTCATTGGACTATTAAGAAAAACTGATATGGTAATGGCCTTACTTCGTTCAACTAATATGCTAAAGGAACAGTTAGAAACGATTTTGCAAAGTTCTCACCTAGGGGTAGTAATGACGAATGGCGAAAATGAGATAATTTATGTAAATGAACAATTTTCAACTATGATAAATAAAACAAATGAAAACCTCATCAAACAGTCGTTTAAGGACCTATTCCCTGATATTAATACGAACATCGATGAATCTATTTATATCCCTAAAGTAGCAGTCGGACAAGAACAAACAATGCTACGGTTGTCTTATTATCAAACAGAAGAAGGAACTAGGGGGATTATAGCTCTGTTCCAAAACATTTCTGAGATCGAACAAATGGTTCAGGAGTTACAAACTGTAAAGAATCTTAAACAAATTTTAGATACTGCTATCGATCATGCGTATGATGGTATTCTAATGATTGATGAAAAAGCGAAGGTAACGATGGTAAGTCCGCCGCTCTTAGATTTGTTCAATTTAGAAAAAGCACAAGTGTTGGATAAAAAAATTGACCAGGTCCTTCCTCAACTAAATTTAGAAAAAGTATTTGAAACTGGTGAAGCGGAGTTAAGTGAATTCAAAGAAATTAATGGAATTAAATATATAATTAATCGTATTCCGGTTATGCAAGATGGAGAGATAATAGGTGCTTTAGGGAAAGTCATGTTTAGGCAGTTACATCAAGTTAGTGAGCTATTTAAGAAATTAGAAAAAGTCGAAAATAAAGCAGCCTATTATCAAAAGCAGTTACAACAATCAGAAACATCTCGATTTACTTGGGACGAGATTATCAGTCAAGATCCTTTCATAGAGAAATTAAAGAAAAGTGCAACAAAAGCAGCTAAAGGACGTTCAACGGTTTTAATTCGTGGAGAAAGCGGAACCGGAAAAGAGTTATTTGCCCATGCGATACATAGTAGTAGTGTAAGAAAAGATGGAAAGTTTGTCATTGTTAATTGTGCAGCTATTCCGGAACACTTGCTAGAATCAGAGTTTTTTGGGTATGAGGACGGGGCATTTACAGGAGCAAGACAAAAAGGAAAAATAGGGAAATTCGACCTCGCCAATGGTGGAACACTCTTCTTGGATGAAATCGGAGACATGTCGTTAACACTACAAGCGAAATTACTTCGAGTTCTTCAAGAACGTGAATTTTATCGTGTCGGAGGAACTGAACGTATCCACGTAGATGTACGAATTATTGCTGCAACAAATCGTACATTAGAACAAATGGTTCAGGATGGAGAGTTTCGTGAAGATCTCTATTACCGCTTGAATGTTATTTCTCTAAATATTCCTCCACTAAGAGAACGAAATCATGATATTCGTCTACTAACAGAAGCATTAATGGAAAATTTAAATCGAATGCTTGGAACAAGTATTACAGGAATGGGTGAAGAAATCCATCACGTCCTCATGAATTACGATTGGCCAGGCAATGTTCGTGAGTTAAGAAATGTATTAGAAAGAGCAATGACCTTTGCAGAAAACGGAAGAATCCAATTAGAAGATTTACCGGAATATATTGTAGAAAAAGTACAGAACGAAGGACTAGAAAACAACTCTTCAATTAAGATGGCAGAAGTAGCAGAGCGGTCTGCTGTAGAAAAGGCTTTGTTTGCTGCCAATGGAAATAAGACAAAAGCGGCAGATTTATTAGGTATTAGCCGTTCTGGTTTATATGAGAAGCTAAAGAAATTTCAAATATAAAAGGAAGTGTTCAATATTTGGACACTTCCTTTTTCTTTTGTGCTTTTTTCCTTCACAACAATACAACAATTCTTACAAACCGTGAACGTCGACCTCAATTTAAGCAAGTAATACTCAATAAAAAAATAAAAAACATTTTATTTTGAAACTTGGCACAGAACTTGCAATTAAGTAGAGTATCAAGACTTATATTTTTAATTATAAAAAGGAGGAATGTACATTGGATATTGGTTCTTATTTATCAGTCAATGCACGTAATTTTGCAGAGAAGTGGGCAATCAGTTGTGAAGGAAGGGATTATACGTACCGAGAGTTTAATAATGAGGTAAACAAATTAGCACATGGTCTACTTGAGATGAATGTGAAAAAAGGTGAAAAGGTTGCCTTAATGATGAAGAATTCCGATTACTTTGTTTTTGCCTATTTTGCTCTAGCAAAAATTGGTGCAGTCGTTGTTCCGATAAACTTTAGGTTGACTTCAGTAGAAGTAAACTACATTTTGCAGCAATCAGAATCGACGTTAATTTTTAGCGACGAAGAATTCGATGAGTTGTTGGAAGAAGCAGCGAAAAACACTGAGGTACGAAAAATTATCACTGTAGGAGTTCCAAAGGTACCTACTCATATTTCTTACCAAGAGTTACTGACAAATAATACAGAGAATCCTGATGTGAAGGTAGAAGAAACTGATGACCTTGAAATCCTGTATACATCGGGTACTACAGGAAGACCGAAAGGAGCGTTATTTGATCATAAACGAATTTTTAATGTTGGTTTAACAATGATTACTGGAATGGGTATCAACCAGCATGACCGCTTTTTGCATATTGCACCATTATTTCATTCAGCACAGCTAAACCTATTTCTCGTATCAGGAGTTGTACTTGGTGCTTCTCATGTAATTCAACGTGAGTTTCATCCAGTAGAAACGTTAAAAGCAATTGAAAATCATAAAATCACTCACTTCTTCGGTGTTCCAGCAATGTATAATTTCTTACTCCAAGTACCAAATGTAAAAGATTATGATTTATCCTCGATCCAACGTTGTGGTTACGGAGCAGCTCCGATGGCACCAGAAATTGTAAAAAAGAGCATGAACATGTTTCAAACTGACCGCTTTTTTAACTTGTGCGGGTTAACGGAGGCAGGGCCAGGAGGAATCCTATTAGATCCACAAGGTCATAAAGAACACATTGGTAAAGGTGGAAAACCATTTTTCTCAACTGAAGCACGTGTTGTAGATGATACAGGGGAAGATGTAAAACCTCATACTGTTGGGGAGTTCATCCTTCGTGGTGAAACAATTATGAAAGAATACTATAAAAAAACAGAAGAAACAAAGAAAACACTAAAAGACGGTTGGTTATACACAGGAGACTTAGCAGTTATTGATGAGGAAGGGTTTATTACTTTAGTAGATAGAAAGAAAGACATGATTATTTCAGGTGGTGAGAATGTCTATTCTGTAGAGGTTGAGCAAGTTATTTATGAACATCCACAAGTGTTAGAAACGGCGATTATTGGGCTTCCTGATGAAGTGTGGGGAGAGGCAGTAACAGCGATTGTCGTACCAAAGGATGGAGAGTCGATTGACGAGAAGGAGTTTCGAGAGTTCTGTAGGCAGAAACTAGCTGGTTATAAAGTTCCAAGGAGAGTTATATTTGACAAGATTCTACCAAGAAATGCTTCTGGGAAAATATTAAAATACCGATTACGAGAAAAGCTTCAGGAAGTAGAATCTTAAGCAAGTTAAGTAAAAAGGCAATGAAATGGAGTGATACAAATGAAACATCCTTATTTATCAGAAGAGCATGATATTTTTCGGAAGACATTTCGCAAGTTTTTAGAAAAAGAAGCTTATCCATATTTTAATGAGTGGGAAGAGGAGCGAATGATTCCACGTTCGTTTTGGGAGAAGATGGGGACTCATGGTTTTCTCTGTCCGGACGTAGACGAGAAATACGGAGGTTCTAACGTTGATTGGGGCTATAGCGTTGTCATTAATGAAGAGCTTGAAAAAGTCGGTTCTAGTATGGTTGGTCTCGGTCTCCATAATGACATTGTCGTTCCATATATTACGGCTTATGGAACTGAAGAACAAAAACAACGCTGGCTACCAAAGTGTGTAACAGGGGAAACGATAACTGCAATTGCGATGACAGAGCCTGGCACAGGTTCGGACCTTGCCAACATTAAGACAACAGCAATTGAAGATCGAGATCATTATATTTTAAATGGCCAAAAGACATTTATTACAAATGGTATTCATTCTGATTTAATCATCGTTGCCTGTAAAACAGACCCACAGGCAGAACCGAAGCATAAAGGTGTTAGTTTGCTAGTAGTAGAGCGGGACACCCCTGGTTTCTCGAGAGGGAGAAAGCTAAATAAGATTGGATTACACAGTCAAGACACGGCTGAGTTAATTTTTGAAGATTGCCGAGTTCCAAAGGCGAATCTTTTAGGTCAAGAAGGAAAAGGCTTTTTATATTTAATGGATAAACTACAGCAGGAGCGACTAGTTGTCGCGATTGTTGCTCAAGTGGCAGCAGAAGAGATGCTAGAGATGACAGTCGATTATGTGAAAACAAGGAAAGCGTTCGGGAAGTCGATTAGTAGCTTTCAGAACACACAATTTAAGCTAGTAGAGATGGCAACTGAGATTGAAATGGGCAGAACATTTGTTGACCAATTAATAGCCAAACATATTGAGGGTGAAGAAATCGTTTCACAGGTGTCGATGGCAAAATGGAAGACTACTGAAGTAGCAAAGAAAGTAGCTTCTGAGTGTATGCAACTGTATGGAGGCTACGGTTTCATGGAGGAATATGAGATTGCTAGAAGATTTAGGGACACTCCAGTTTCAGCTATCTATGCCGGAACGAATGAAATAATGAAGACGATCATCGCTAAAAAAATGGGTTTATAGCATTGATGGGGATTAGTTTATGTATGTGAGTAATAGTACTTAGAATTATCTAAATTATCTAAAAAGGGGATTTATTTGATGAGAGAAGCAGTAATAGTAGAAGCGGTTAGAACTCCAATAGGAAAAAGAAAAGGATTATTACAGCATATTCGACCAGATGATTTAGCGGCAATTGTACTTAAAGAAGTAGTTGAACGTGCCAATATATCCGCTAGTTTAGTAGAAGATGTAATTATGGGTTGTGTTACTCAATCTGGTGAACAAGCAGGAGATATTGGTCGGGTTGCTGCTCTTATCGCAGGATTTCCAGATACAGTTCCAGGAACTACACTTGACCGACAATGTGGTTCTGGTCAACAGGCGATTCATTTTGCTGCACAAGCAATTCTAAGTGGTGATATGGATATTGTCATTGCAGCGGGAATTGAAAATATGTCGCGTGTACCGATGGGGTCCAATTATCAAGAAGCAGCAGTTAGTGAAAAATTAAAGAGTCAGTATGAAGTCATTCACCAAGGACTGTCTGCAGAACGGATTACAGAAAAGTGGGAGCTTACTCGTGAAGAGCTAGATCAATTTTCATTTGAAAGTCATATGAAAGCAATCCAAGCACAGCAACAAGGACGTTTTGAAAGAGAAATTGTTCCTGTTGAAGTCACATTACCTGATGGTTCGACAACAACACTACGCGAGGATGAAGGTCCGAGGAGTGATACATCGTTAGAGGTTTTAAATAGCTTACGTCCTTCTTTTGATAAAAATGGAAGCATACATGCCGGAAACTCAAGTCAAATTAGTGACGGGGCAGGGGCAGTTTTAATTATGTCAAAGGAAAAAGCGGAAGAACTTGGTCTGAAGCCAAGATTCACAATTAAGACTAGAGTAGTTGTTGGCTCTGATCCTACGTTAATGCTAACAGCTCCTATTCCAGCTACAGCAAAGGTGTTAGAAAAATCTGGTCTATCGATTGATGACATTGATGTTTTTGAAGTAAATGAAGCCTTTTCTTGTGTACCACTTGCTTGGTTAAAGGAGACGGGAGCTGATCGAAGTAAGTTAAATCCGAATGGAGGTGCTATTGCACTCGGTCATCCTCTTGGAGCCAGTGGTGTTCGATTAATGATAACAATGATGCATGAATTAGAACGTACAAATGGACGTTTTGGACTTCAAACAATGTGCGAAGGTCATGGGATGGCTAACGCGACAATTATTGAGAGAATCAATTAAAAAAGTAATCGGAGGGATCATTATGTCGACAACGATTGGTACATTATTTGAGCAAACGGTAAAGAAATACCCTACTAAAGAAGCACTATACTATGTGCAAAAAGACGTTCGGTATAGCTATCAAGAATGGGATCAGCAAGTAAACAAGGTAGCTAATGCCTTACTGGATGCAGGTGTAGAAAAGGGAGACCGTATTTCTACGTATCTATTTAATACCGAAGAATTGGCAACAGTCTATTTCGCTAGTGCAAAGATTGGTGCAGTATTTAACCCGATTAATTTCAGGCTGGCAGCTGATGAATTGAAATTTATTTTGGAAGATGCAACTCCAAAAGTTGTTTTATTTGAGAGAGCACTAGCAACTGCAGTAGAGGCAATCCAAGCTCAACTACCTGATAGTTCTTTCTGGTACGTTGACGTGGACGCTCCTGACTTCGCTGTTAATTATCATGAAAAAGTAGCTGATGCTTCGGATATACGCCCAGAGGTTGAAGTTAATGAAAATGATTTATATGCAATTATGTATACGAGTGGCACAACAGGAAGGCCAAAAGGTGTCATGCACCTCCATCGAGATATGGTTGAGCAAAGCTTGATTTTAGTTGCTGGTTCGAAATTGACAAGTAATGATCGAGGGTTGGTTACAGCGCCAATGTTTCATTGTGCAGAGTTACATTGTGCTTTTCTCCCAAGAGTGCATATTGGGGCAACAAATATTATTACTCATCATTTTGAGCCAAAGCAAACGTTGGAATTGATTGAAAACGAGAAAATCACGTTGTTTTTCTCTGCTCCGACTATGTGGAATATGATGCTACAGGAAGATTTACAAAAATATAATTTGACATCTTTAAGGATAGGATTGTACGGTGCAGCACCAATGGCACCAGCATTAGTTCAGAAAGTTCATCAAAGCTTCGGAGTGGCATTAATTCAAGCTTATGGAATGACAGAGATGGGACCTGCCGTAACATTTTTAATGGAAGATGAACAAATAACAAAAGCAGGAGCAGCTGGTCGAGCGATTCTAAATCATGAAATTCGTGTTGTTCGTCCAAGAGAAGACGGTCGTTCAGAACCAACCGATACTCTATTACCAGGTGAAGCGGGAGAGATTATTGTTCAAGGGCCATGTATGATGCAAGGATATTTTAATAGAGCAGAAGCGGCTGAAAAATCGATTTATAAAGGCTGGTATTACTCAGGTGATATCGGATACTTTGACGAAGACGGTTTCCTATGGATTGCTGATCGTGTAGACGACATGATTATTAGCGGTGGTGAAAATATCTACCCACGTGAAGTTGAAGATGTTCTATATAATCATTCTGGTGTACTTGATGTAGCAGTTATAGGAGAACCAGATGAAAATTGGGGCGAGCGAGTAACAGCTATTGTAGTGAAAAAGGACCCATCTATTACGGAAATCGATTTAGAGAACTATTGTAAAAATAGTGAGGAGTTAGCAGACTATAAGCGACCAAGACGCTATCTATTTACCGAGCAACTCCCAAGGAATGCTAGTGGAAAAATACAAAAGTTTTTATTGAAGAAGCAACTCGAGCCAAAACAGTAGATTGAAAGGGGTGTTTAGATGCTTGATGGGATTCGAATTGTTGACTTTTCATTTTATCTACCAGGACCATATGCAACGTTACGCTTAGCCGAAATGGGAGCGGAAGTTATTAAAGTAGAACCACCAGAAGGAGATCCAGCACGTCTTATTGGTGAAAAGAAAGGCGACGAAGGACTTGTCTTTCTAGCAAATAACAGTAATAAAAAAAGTATCACATTAAATTTAAAAAATTCGTCTGACCAAGAAAAGGCACGAGAATTAATAAAGACTGCTGATGTGGTTATTGAAAGCTTTCGACCAGGAGTAACGAAAAGATTAGGGATAGATTATGAACGAGCGAAACAAGTACAGCCTGAGATTATTTATTGCTCAATCTCCGGTTACGGTCAATCTGGAGCTATGAGTTCTTTAGGAAGTCATGACTTGAACTATATGTCCTTAAGCGGGGCGCTTGCACAATTAAAGTCACAGTCCGGAGAACCAGTTCACCCAACTAATACGTTTGCAGACCTTATCGGTAGTCTTGCTGCAAATGAAGCAATTTTAAGCGCGTTGTTAAAGAGGGAAAGAACAGGAACAGGAGAATATATTGACCTTGCAATTACAGATGTTATGGCTTCCTTGATGGCGAACCATCTCATGTTTGAACAGGAAAAAGGAAAGAGCAATGGGATACCACTTCTTGGAGGAGAAATCGTGTCTTACAAGATTTATGAAACAAAAGATAATCGGTACATCAGTTTAGCGGCACTAGAAAAGAAGTTTTGGGAAAACTTTTGTGCTGAGGTAGGAAGAGAGGATTGGCTGCCACATCATTTTTCACCTGCAGATAATTCAAATGAAATTTATCAAGAAATGAAAGAGCTATTTTCTAGTAGAACGATGAAAGAATGGACACAATTTGGGTTAAATGTAGATTGTTGTTTAACACCAATATTAGAAACGAGAGATTTAGCTGAATCTGATTATTTTAAAGAAAGAGGTAGAATTTTCGATACGGGATGGGGGAGCAAACAAGTAGTAACACAACCACATCCAACGACTTATTCTAGAACCCGACCTCCACGAAAAGGCGAACATACAGATGAAATTTTAGCAACTCTAGTAGATTTAAAATCGAACAAATTGTAAGGTCTTACAAGAATAAATAATTTGTTATTTTAAAAGGGGGAAAAAGATGAAGAATTTAAAGAAGAAATTAATGGGAGCTTTATTACTTACGACAGTATTATTAGGTACGGCTTGTGGTGGGAGTAACGATACGACCACCACTCCTAGTGACAGTGGAGAACAGGAAAATGAAACAAATGAACAACTAAGGCTAAGAGCTTCATCTGGGGCAAGTGAACTTCATCCGTTTCATATTGGATTCTTAGGACCAATGATGGAGCGTATTGAAGAAGAAACTAACGGAGAACTTAGCTTTGATATTTTTACTTCAGGAGAATTAGTAGAACTTGGTGGAGAATATGATGCACTTCGTCAAGGGACGATTGATGTTGCGTTGTCTTTATTACCTCCATACGATCCACAGCGATTCCCGTATACAGAAGTCGCGATGTTACCTTTATTAGAATCTGATACGAAGATAGCAACTGAAGCAATGCATAATTTAATGAAGAGCGATCACATTCTAGCAGATGGAAAAACGTACTATGAACTAGAATTTGCTGAGAAAGGATTAGTATCATTTGTAATTCCTGTTACTGAGCCATATGTACTTACAACAACAAACCAAAATAAAATTGAAACTGCTGAAGATTTATCAAGAGCGCTTCGTATTCGAAGCTCATCACGAGTTCATGAAATCTTATCAAATAACTTAGGATTTACGTCGGTTTCCATTCCTGCAACAGATGCTTATGATGCTCTTAGTCGTGGAGCGATAGATGGAACTCTGCATAGTGTTCATGATTGGCCTGTATTTGGGATAGAAGGAATTTTAAAGCATTCACTTGAAGGAGCGAATTTTGGTCACTTTGTCGGTCACTTAGCTATGACGGAAGAAACATGGAATAAGATTCCGACAGAAACACAGGAAAAAATTCGCCAAGCAGCTGATGAAATTGTGATTTCGGGAACACAAGCCATTTCGGATGCGCAAGAGCGAGGTGCACAAGCCTTTACGGAAAGTGGTGGAGAGTTTACTCATTTGGAGGATTTAGATCCATCGGTAGTTGCTCTTGTGAATGATGCTATTGTGAATACGTGGTTTGATTGGATAGACACGTTAGAAGAACAAGGTCATGCAGGACAAGAGATTGCGAAGTTATGGAGAGATTTAGTAGTTGAAGCAGGTGCTACATTGCCCCAAGAAATTATGGACATTCAATAGATTTTAAAAGGTTAAGCCAAAGGGTAACATTCAACCTTTTGGCTTAACCCTATAGACTAATAGGAGGCTGTCTCATAAGGGAAAAAACACCCTTTGATACAGCTTCAATCTAAAGAAGAGTTGAGGTGAATCAAGTGGTCGAAAATATTGCCATTATTGTTGTGCTTTTATTATTTACGGTTTTATTATTATCTGGACAATTTATTAGTTCACTACTCTTAACATCAGGAATACTTGGCATTTATCTTATAGGTGGAATGTCTTTATTAAATGGATTTATTCAAAGTGAACCTTTTAGTAGAGTTGCCAGTTACACACTGACCACAGTTCCCCTCTACATTTTGATGGCTCAATTTATTATGCAAGCAGGTATTGTAAAAGATACTTATAACCTTGTTTATAAACTCTCAAAAG
Organism: Bacillus sp. FJAT-45350; assembly: GCF_002335805.1. NCBI lineage: Bacteria > Bacillati > Bacillota > Bacilli > Caryophanales > Bacillaceae > Bacillus > Bacillus sp. FJAT-45350. Next base: position 1,039,383 of record NZ_NISU01000001.1, read on the forward strand.
GGAAATCCAGTTTACTAGGAGTATTAACTGTCTTTTTAGGAGGGTTACTAGGAGCTGTATCTGGGTCAGGTACAGCCACTTCAGCAGCGCTAGGGCAAGTTGCCGTCCCTGAATTAAAAAAGAGAGGTTATCCTGATGGGTTAGCAGCCACACTAGCAGCCGCATCTGGTTCATTATCGGCTATTATTCCACCTAGTGTCCTTCTCATTTTATACGGTGTCATTGCACAAATTTCAATTGGACAATTATTTGCTGCTGCGTTTATCCCTGGAATCTTACTCATGATTGTCTTCTCTATTGTAACTATTGTCTATCTAAGATTATCTAAAATGAATGTAGATTATCCACGGTTAGAAGAGGAAGAAAAAGATACTCCTTATAGCCGGTATATTATTGTAATGGCTGCTGGACTACTTATCGCAGTTTCAATTTTTGGAGGAATTTATACTGGTAAATTTACACCTACGGAAGCAGGAGCAGTTGGGGCGTTTATAAGTTTACTAGTTGCGTTAGTCCTTGGAAAAGTGAATAAGAATTTCATTATTACGTCTATGGTAGAAACAAGTAAAGTGACGGTAATGGCGATGCTTATCGTAATTGGTGCTACAATTTTCGGTAGGTTCATCTCGCTATCGTTAATACCAAGAAAAATTATTGAATTACTTGGTCCGCTTATGGAATCGCCAATTCTTTTATTAATTATTATTTCAATCTTTTACTTCTTCTTGTTCATGTTCATTGAAGGAGTTGCGGTTATTTTGATGACTGTACCAATCATTCTACCAATTATTATCGCAGCAGGGATAGACCCTATTTGGTTTGGTATCCTCCTTGCGGTCATTTGTACAATCGGTATGATTACCCCACCAGTAGGTATTAGTGTATATGCAGTAGGTGGAGTTAGTAAAATACCAATTGAGAAAATTTTCCGTACATCTACTGTATTTGCCATTGTTGCAGGAATTGTAGTGGGTGGTCTGCTTATTGCATTTCCAGAACTTGCTACATGGTTACCAAGTACGATGGAATAATAGAAAGAAGGTGGTAGAGTGAAGAGTATATTTTTTAAAATCGAAAAAATACATGAAGTCTTAAAATTAATCGGAGTGTATATTAGTGGAATTAGTATTCTAGGGATGATGCTTCTCATAGTTACAGATGTATTTCTTAGAAATGTCTTCACAGCCCCCATTTCAGGTACCTATGAACTTGTCCAATTTTACTTTATGCCACTAGCTATCTTTCCAGCATTAGCGTACACGTACAGTTCGGGGATCTTACCAAGACTAGGAGAGTTAATAGAAAAAGCTCCGTTCCGAGTGCAAAATACAGTAACGTATATCTTACTATTTATTGAAATTGTCATCTTTGGATTGTTGATGGTTTATGGTTGGAAATTTGCGATGAGTGGATTGAGTGACAAGATGGCTATTCCAATAGGTGGTAGTCTCTTAATTCATTATCCAATATACTTTTTAGTACCAATTGGATTTGGACTAGTGTTGGTTGAAGTAATTATAACCTCATGTAAAAGAATATTAAAAATAAATGATGAGGGGTCAGTCCCCCAATAAGTTAATACGTTAATAAAGTGGGGGACTGACCCCCACTTTTTAGTTATATTAAAATGTGTAGGCAGACCCTACAATAATAAGCAGGATAAATAATACGACGATTAATGAAAAACCTGTTGTTGCTGGTACGTGACTCATGAAGAATTCCTCCTTTTGAGTGATTACTGTATATAGCTATGTAGAAGTCACTAAATTGGGTGGGCATCTGTCCGGATTTTTAAAGAAATAGGCGAGTGTCTACGTAATAAAGAGTTAAATAAACCCCTGACCATAAAGCAGTATCAGAGCTTGATGGTCAGGGGTTTTTAGTTACAAGCTATATAGTTATTAGACATGTCATGTCAACATATGAATGCAACAAGACATGGTAAGTATTTATCATTACCAGAGGGGGCTAACTTAAATGAGTACCGAAACTTTGCAACAAGTAGGGCCTGATGAAAAAGTTATGTCTGTTAAGGATTGGCTGATCACTTTGATAATATTGGCGATTCCGTTAGTTAATATTGTCATGCTGTTTGTATGGGGATTCGGTTCAGATGTTAATAAGAATAAAAAGAATTATTGTAAAGCAACTCTGTTGTTGATGGCGATACTCATTGCGATCTATTTATTATTTACAGTTTTATTAACTGCGATTTTGTTTACGTTTATGTAGGGGGGTTATAAATTAGAAGATGCGGGGTCAGTCCCCTAGTGAGTTAATGCGTTAATAAAGTGGGGGACTGACCCCCACTTTAACTTCTATTCCTCAATCACTTTAGCTATAAAATCCTTTAGCCGTTGCTCGTATTTTTCAGTTGCAACAGTATAGGATTTAATATGGCCAGCATAAGGCACAGTCCATAATTCTTTTTCTCCACTTGCAGCTTCATAAATATGATGGGCCATTGAAGTAGGGACAAGCTCATCTTTTTCACCATGTATGATCAATAAAGGACGAGTGTTTTTTTCTACTTGGTTTAGTACAGAGGCTTCACCGAATGTAAACCCAGCTCGTACATTCGTAATCGCACTTGTAACAGGCACCATAGGGAAAGCTGGTAGGTTATATAAATGCTTAAGCTGATACGTCAGTATATCTTTGGCTGAAGTATACCCACTATCTGCAATGATTCCTTTCACCTCTTGAGGTAATTTCTCGCCACTGGTCATTAATACAGTCGCAGCACCCATTGAAGTTCCATGAAGTAGGATATGCTTGCTGTTTTTTTTATCGATAAGTACCTGAATCCATTGTTGATAATCTAGTCGGTCATGCCAGCCAAAGCCAATATAATCACCCTCGCTTTTTCCATGGCCTCTGGAGTCAGGCAGTAAAATATTGAAACCCTGATTATAGTAAAACTGGACAAATTCTTTCATGGACTCTCGATCATTTCGAAAACCGTGAGCAAGTATAACCGTTTTGCCAGTTGTCTTTTCATTCTCTAGAAATAAAGCCTCAAGTAAAAGACCATCCTCTGAAGTAATCGTTTCTATTTTAAATTCTTGGTTATCAAACCATTGAATAGCTTCATCAATTTTATTTTGGTTATTCGTTGATACTGGGACGACGTCTGTTTCCTTATGGAGTTCAACTATCTGACCTCGTTTTATGGCTTCACTGTAAAAATGATTTCCTGCAATAACTAACCCTAAAGCTATTAAGACTGTAAAGCTACTTCCTGTGACAATAATCTTTTTCAAAAAACCTCTCTCCATTCTTTCATCTTGTACTTGTTTAATCGCCGTTTATCGTGTGAAAAGGATAGAACAAGTAAGTTAATTGCAAGTATATCATAATCAAAAACTGTGAGGACGGCATAGTTATTTTTTTTTTGTTAAGTATTTAAAATGAAAGGGATAGTTTTCCAATATAACACACACTCTATTCATGTACCTTAATGTGAAAGGATGATAACTATATGGATCGATTTGAACAAGTGTACAACGATTATAAGAAGCAAGGTCAAGAGCAAGCAAAAATGGAATATGATCCTACCGCAAGCGATGGAAAGGAACAAGTTGTCGCAGTAAGAAAAAATGACGATGGAGATATCATTGCGATTAAAACAGAGTCGGGGAGAGAGCTTGATTATGTAACAGCTCTTCAAGAAGCAAAAGAAGGGAACTTGGCACATGTCGATGTGTTCCATAAATATGGTCGGGATATTTTACGTAGCGAACCAGACGGTATTCAAGAAAATAATTTAGATAATTTACCACAATTTTAGAATGTGTTAATTAAGCCTAAAAAAATGCCCAATACCTACATAGAAAAGGTATTGGGCTAACAAGTGGCACACGCACTATGAATTCTCTTTAAATTTTTCAAGACAGTTTTTACATATACACGTTTTCCTACGATGTTCTGGAGGCACGAGTTCCAATATCTCTTTAGGAAACTTTTCATCATTACACCAGCAACCTTCAGCTTTGGAGCAATCATTGCTACTCCCACACAGCGGACAGGATTTTGAATTAACTTCAACATAAACCACATCAACACATCCTTTTTTCAGTTTAAATGAGATTCATAGAACAAATGATTTCTTCCATCCTATTATTTTCGCTATAATAAGATCATATATTGTAACGCTAAAGGAGGCAATAAATTTGAGTAAACAAGTGATTGTATATTCAGCGGAAGATTGTGTTGAGTGTACTTATGTTAAAAAAGCGCTAACAGAAGAAGGCATACCATTTGAGGTAAGGGATATTATGAAAAATAAAGAATACCGTGAAGAGGTTGAGAAATTTGGGTTTATGGGGATACCTGTAACTGTAGTTGGGGACCGTGCTATCAAAGGATTCACACCAGAGTTAAATGAATTAATAGAATCTGTAAAGAAATAAAATCAAAAGGGTGTTCTAAGAGGTAGATAGATACCTTCTTAGACACCCCTTATCTAATTTTACTCCGTTAACTCACTTAGTACTTAAATACATGTTGACCAATAACATTAGATGTTTCTCTGGAATCAAGCCAACGACTGGTCGCTATATCAGGATTGTAAAAGAATAATGTATCCTCAGAAACTTCTCCCATACCTGTTAACGCAGCTTCTACAGCTTCTATCGATTCTTCGTCAGCTGGCCTGTTAACTTGTCCATTAGCAACAGGTTGAAATTGTCTAGGTTGATAAATCACTTCTTCAACTGTGTCAGGAAATTGATCGCTTTCTACTCGATTTAATACGACATTGGCTACAGCTACTTTTCCTTCAAAAGGTTCTGTTTGAGCTTCGGCTCGTACAATTCGAGCTACTAGATCGATTTCTTTTTCTGAAAGACTTATGTAATTCATATGAGCACTTTTCACTTTTACTTCAGGTTGTTTTTCAATATGTATATTAATTTCCTGACCTGCAAAAATCAAATCAAGGTTCGTAACTTGTGGGTTCGCAATTGCTAATTCTTTTAATGTAAAACCATTGTCTCGGGCTATCTTTGACATTGTGTCTCCTTCTTGAACCGTATATGCAAAAGTAGATCCAGTAAAACAAAAGGCTGCTAGTAATGTTAACACAAAAATTAGTTTTTTCATTTGTATCCTCCTAGTAAACTTAGCTTTTAATAGCTTTTGATATAACTTATCCCTATGAATGAAGATCCAAGAATAGTATTACAATTTGTTTACAAAGGAGTTTTAATAGGATGGTTAAAAGTTTTTTTATATCTGATAGTTTTCTATTGGTTCAAGAATCATCTTTTAAAATTTCTTATCACATATTGGCAGTTATCATCTTATAGATGATATAATCTAGATGTTTTTTGAATATTTTGCGTTTGTTCATGTAATCGGGTTGATAAATATAATTAGGTTTATTGGGAGGAAGAAACTATGTCAAATAGTAACATACCAGTTTCAGTGTTAAATTTAGTTCCAGTTCGTAAAGGGGAGGGGGATAAAGAAGCAATTGATGCCATGGTTGACTTGGCGCAAGCAACAGAGAAGATGGGATACTCACGCTATTGGATTGCTGAGCATCATAATGCAGCGGCTCTGGTTAGTTCTGCAACGTCTATATTAATCAAACATACGTTGGAGAATACGGAAAAAATCCGAGTCGGTTCTGGTGGGATTATGTTACCGAACCATTCACCTTTAATTGTCGCAGAACAATTTGGAACATTGGAAACGATTTATCCTAAGCGAGTTGACTTAGGTCTTGGAAGGGCACCGGGTACTGATATGTCAACGGCAAATGCACTTAGACGCTCTCAGCACGAATCTGTCTATACATTTCCTCAGGATGTGAACGATTTACTTAGATATTTCGGTCCTGAAGAGAAGCAAGAGTTTGTAAAAGCATTTCCTGGTGTAGGAAGGAATGTTCCACTCTATATTCTTGGCTCGTCAACAGAATCAGCAATCTTAGCAGCAAAACTAGGTTTACCATATGCGTTCGCGTCTCATTTTGCACCAACGTATTTAGGTGAAGCACTTTCTATTTATCGCAACAACTTCAAGCCTTCTGAATATTTAGATGAGCCATATGTGATCACATGTCTCGGAGTAGTAGCAGCTGAAACAGATGAGGAAGCCGAATTCGAGGCTACAACAATGCTACAACGCTCGTTATACATGACCCGTCGTGGCCGCCATCCGTTATACCCACCGGTTGAGAATATGGACGATTTATGGAATGAATCGGAAAAACAAATGGTGTTAGCTAAGCACCGAATGACATTAGTAGGAAGTAAAGATTCAATCCGTACACAATTGAAGGAATTTCAAGCTAGATACAATGCTGATGAAGTTATGGCTGTCACGTACATTTATGACCGCGACAAACAAAAGAGATCTTATGAGATATTGAAAGAAGTAGTGGATGGAAAATAGCAAGAAAAGTTAAGTAGGAGGGAGCGCTAGTAAACCGCTCTCTTGACTATTCTCAATGAAAATAGGTAGACGTTATCTAACCAAAAAATAGTGCTTGTCTACGAAACATCTATTATAATAATAGTATAGGTGATAACGTGGAGAAGCAAATTCTTGATTTACTTACTGAAATGAGTAAAGAAATGAAAAGTATGAAATCACAAATGCATAATCGATTTGATACTATTCAATCAAAGCTCGAAGGTGTTGGAGGGCTGTTTGAATTAACTAATGAATCAAGAATTACTGACGTAGACTTTATCGCTGACAAGGTAAATAAACTAGAGAGAGAACTATATATACTAAAAAATAAAAGTAATAACTAGGGTGCTGAGGCACTCTTTTTTGTTACAGGTAGGTTTCGCAGTACCAGATTAAAGAATTTTCAAGAACGGTAATGGATATTATTTTGGTTATAATTTTAAATGGGAAGGGATCGGAAATCCCACGATTGAAAAAGTGTGGGTATATTGTCTAATTTCCTAAAGAAGAAAGAGGAAGAATAGAATGAAAAAGAGGTTGATATTATCTACAATATTCGTATGTATTATTATTTTATCAGCGAAAATTTATTTTGATACGAATGAATTCAAAGTAAATACTGTCCAATTTCAAACAAAGATAATTCCTAGTAATTCTGAATTCACTGTTTTACAAATTAGTGATTTACATAATAAAGTTTTTGGAGTTAACAATGAAAAATTAATTAATACCGTGGAAAACCTTGACGCAGACATTATTGTGATAACAGGAGACCTTATTGATAGGAGCACAGATGATTTTAAACATGTTTTTTCTCTTATTGAGAATATAACAACCATTAATCAAAAGGTTTTCTTTGTATCTGGTAACCATGAGTGGGGTAACTCTTATACTAGTGATTTTATAAAAGGTCTTCGAGAGCGAAATATTACTATTTTAAACAATGAAAATACTCAAATTACGATAAGAGATGTTACCATTAACTTAGCTGGGTTGGACGATGCCTCAACAAATCATGAAAATGTAGAAGAAGCATTTAATGGAATAAATCAAGAGCTATATACTTTTATATAAAAGATAAATAAAACGAGAGCGATAGCAGCATAAAGCTATCGCCTTCTTCAATTGAGGGGTCAGTCCACCTGTAATTTAACGCGTTAGCAAAGTGGGGGACTGACCCCACTTTGCTTATAAATAAATTCTATGTTTACATTTAGTATATAACAATATATAGTAATAGTTACATAAAGCATAACTAAATATTGTGATTTGCGGAATAATAGGTGTCTATGTTAGTAGACTTAATAGGGAATCTGGTGAAAGTCCAGAACTGTCCCCGCAACTGTAAGTGTGGATGAAATGAGATAAACCACTGTATAAGTAACTTAAAGGTGCTTGTATGGGAAGGCTCAGAGTAAGAAGAAGCACAAGTCAGGAGACCTGCCGATTTATTCCAAAAAGTTTCATTTCTTCGGGGGGTGAGAAGTCGAAACGGTACAGTAGGGGTATTTATCTTTCCTTATTTTTCTTTATGTACCGTTTATATTCCAATTACTCTTCCGATTTCGGAGGAGTTTTTTTGTTGTCAACAAACTTTAAAATCTTTCATGTTGGATAAGTGAAAGCATATTCGCACTCTGCTTTACAGGTTTTGTTTTTTATAAAAAACGTCAACTATTGAAAATTAAAGGAGAAATATATGAGTATACCAACTGATTCTGAACAACGTTCTACTGTTATTGCTGCTATACAAGAAGTGACTAATAAATACGGAATTAATGCAAAAGAATTACTAGATAGGATAAAGGATGTAGATGAAGAGGATGCCAACCAACAATCGTTATTATATGCCCTACATCATATATCTATTGACCAACCGAATTGGACGTTTTTAGCATCGAAACTCTATTTGAATGAATTGTATAAAAAAGCTTCTGAAAGCCGTGGGTATGATCCTTCACAAAAATACGGTGATTTCTATCAACTTATAAAATTATTAACTGAAAAAGGAATATACTCACCGAGTCTATTCGGTTCTTACAGTTTCGAAGAGGTCGATGAGTTAATGACTGTAATAGAGTCAACACGTGATAACTTATTTAATTTCATTGGACTATTTTTACTGGCAGACAGGTATCTAGCTAGAGACCATGAGAAACATATATTTGAGTTACCACAAGAGCGATTTATGATTATTGCGATGACTTTAATGCAACAAGAATCAAAAGAAAAGCGACTATCACTAGTAAAAGAAGCTTACTGGGCATTAAGTAATTTATATATGACGGTAGCTACTCCTACGTTAGCAAATGCAGGAAAGAGCTTCGGTCAATTGTCATCATGTTTCATTGATACAGTTGATGACTCATTAGATAGCATTTATTTAAATAACTGGGACAATGCGAGATTAAGTAAAGATGGTGGGGGAATAGGCATTTATTACGGAAAAGTCCGTGCGTTAGGTTCAGATATTAAGAGCTTTAAAGAAAACTCTTCAGGAGTAGTACCATGGATTCGACTAGTAAATGACACTGCTGTTAGTGTTGATCAATTAGGTCAACGTCAAGGAGCAATCGCTGTTTACCTTGATTTGTTTCATAAAGATATTATGAATGGATTTTTAGATTTAAAAACTAATAACGGTGATGAGCGTCGAAAGGCACATGATATTTTTACAGGTGTGACAGTTCCTGATTTATTTATGGAAAAACTACAGGAAGTTGATGATAGTGGAAAAAGTATCGGGTACTGGTCGACATTTTGTCCTCATCAAGTAAAGCAAATCATGGGATGGAAAGATGATAAGGGGAAGGCATTAGGGTTAGAAGACTTTTTTGATGATACAGGTAGAAAATATTTTACAGAAAAATATGAAGAAGCAGTAAATCATCCGTTACTTCCACGTAAAACATACCGAGCGATGGACGTAATGAAGCGAATTATGGTTGCTCAATTAGAAACGGGTACGCCATATATGTTCTATAGAGACGAAGTAAATCGCCAAAATCCGAATAAGCACATCCTTGGAAAAGGGCGCACTTCAATCTTTTGTAGCAATTTATGTACTGAAATTACGCAAAATATGTCCGCAACTCAGATTGTAAAGGAATATCAAGATGAGGACGGAAACATTGTGATTGTCCGTAAGCCGGGTGATTTTGTCGTTTGTAATTTATCATCAATTCACCTTCCGAATGCTGTAAAAGCTAATGTGCTAGGACGCTTAATTCCTATTCAAATGAGAATGCTAGATAATGTAATTGATCTGAATACGATAACGGTGGGACAAGCACAAATAACGAATAAAAAATTTCGTGCAGTTGGATTAGGAACATTTGGCTGGCATCATTTGCTTGCTACCAAAGGGATACATTGGGAGTCTAAGGAAGCGGTTCAATATGCAGATGAGCTTTATGAAACAATAGCATATTACACAATTCAAAGCTCAATGGAGTTAGCTAAAGAAAAAGGTGCTTATAGTCAATTCGAGGGGTCCGAATGGCATACTGGAGATTATTTTCAAAGAAAAGGTTATGAATCAAAACAATGGTTGAACTTACTTGAGGAAGTTCGCGTAAATGGGGTGCGGAACGGCTGGATGATGGCGGTTGCTCCTAACTCTTCCACAGCGAAAATAGGTGGCTCAACTGATGGTATTGATCCTTTATATGCTGTTGAATATGCTGAGGAAAAGAAAAACTTTAAGTTCATAGTGACAGCACCAGAACTAACTCATACCACGTATCCTTATTATAAAAAAGCAAGATATGAATTAGACCAACGGTGGAGTATTAAACAAAATGCAAGTAGGCAAAGGCATATTGACCAATCGATTAGCTTTAATCTTTATGTACGCCATAATATAAAAGCAATCGACTTACTAAATCTTCATCTAGAGGCTTGGAAGCAAAAATTAAAGACGACTTACTATGTTCGAAGTACTTCACAATCTGAAATAGATGAATGTCAAGCTTGTCATAGTTAGAGGAGGAGAAACGATGAATGGACAAAACGCTTTAACAAAAATTAAATTACTAAACACAGAGTATCCAAATAGATCAACAGGAATTGTAAATGGTCGGTCATCAGGGATATTAAATTGGAACGATATTGCGTATCCACAAATGTATGATTTCTATCATGTGTTATTATCCAACTTTTGGAAGGCACAAGAAATTAATATGCAAGATGATATTAAACAATGGAATCAATTATCATCGAAAGAGCAAGATACATTTTTGAGAATTAACACACAATTAGCATCACTTGATAGTCTTCAGACACCAACGATGACTCATGTGATGGACTATGTGACAGATCCTAGCTTTAAAGCAATATTTGCTGTTATTTCACAGCAAGAAGCGGTCCACAATGAATCTTATTCTTATATATTAAGTTCTCTCGTCCCTTTAGATGAGCAAATTGAACGTTTTAATCAAGCAAAAGATGATCCATTAGTACAAAAACGTAATGAACTGATTTTAGAATCTTATGAAGCATTTCGTCTTAACCCGAATTTGAAAAACTTGTTATATCTATGTGTAAACTCAATTAATTTAGAAGGTATTTATTTTTATGCTGGCTTTGCCTTTTTCTATCATCTTGCTCGACAGCAAAAGATGCTTAAAACAAGTACAATGATTAGTTATATTCAACGAGATGAAATGCAACATGCGTATTTTATTTCTCAATTTATTAGGATTTTATTGTCTGAAAACCCTGAGCTGAATAATGAGGAGAATAGGCAATATATCTATCAAACTATCGCACATGCTGTAGAGCTAGAAAAAGAATGGGCTCATATCATCCTATTAGACATAGAAGGTATTGATTTATCAGAATTTGATCACTATGTGGAATATTTAGCTAACAAGCGATTTCGTCAGTTAGGGTTAGCAAATTACTTTGAAGAGCGTGACAATCCAATGCCTTGGATTCATATATTTAGTGATGAAATGATGAATGATACGAAGTCAGATTTCTTTGAACAAAAATCAAGAACCTATACAAAAGTCAGCCATTCGAACGGATTTGATGAATTATAAAATGAAAGTAGCGATCATTTATACGTCAATTACTGGAAATACACGCGAGCTAAGTACAATCATTTACCAATTGTTTAGAGAAGTTACTTCGTGTGTATCCTTGCATCCAATTCAAGAGTTTCAACTATCAAACATTGACCAATATGATGGTATTGTCATTGGTACGTATACATGGGGAGACGGGAATATCCCTCAAGAAATGGAACCTCTTTATGAAGCTATTGAAAGAAAGGATTTGCGACCTGTACCAACGGGGGTATTTGGTACTGGTGATCGTTTTTATCCTAATTATTGTGGGGCTGTAGACCGATTTCGGGATATGTTGTTTGTTCAAACAGAACTGGCTGTAACGTTAAAGGTAGAATTATCGCATCAAGAAAAAGATATGCACCGTTGTAGAAAATTCGTGGACTTGTTCTTACAACGGTGCGATGCAAAGCTCGGTGCATATTGAATGGAGTAAGGATTACTTCCTTTTCTATCCATAAAGGAGAATTATCGATGAATTCTATTAAAATTATTACTGACGTAGAAAATGTAAGGTATTATTTAAACCACTGTGAATTTCACCCATTGTTAAATCGTTTTAGAGAGGCAGAAGAGCAGCAAAAAGCGTTGACTCAAATAATAAAAAATGAGGGGACAATGTGTATTGCTATTGATAATCGTACCATTGCTGGTTATACACTCATTGTTCATCCTGAGGAAAATGAACGGTGGAGTTACTTAGATTATATAAGAATACTTGGAGTACTTGAGGTCGCACCACCATATCGTGGACAGGGTATCGCAAAAAAGGTTGTAAATGGCATACTTGAAGATAAATCCTTAGAGAACTACATCATTTTATCATTAGAATATGCCTGGCATTGGGATTTAAAGATGGTGGAAGGAAATATTGAAACATATAAGGAGTTATTGAAAGGTGTTTTACATACAGGTGGGTTTAAAGAAACAATCACAGATGAACCAGATATTGCCCAGTATCAGCATAATTTTTTAATGGCGAGGTTTGGAGAAAAAATCACCCCTGACCAGGTTAATGAATTTATGAGAATAGCAAATCTGAATTCAATATTTTAAGTTTGTTTCGGTGTCCCAAAAGGTCTTTTTTCACCTTTGGGACACCATTACTATTGTTAACACTCAGTATTTATTCGCCTTCAATGTCATCCAATTCTTTATCAAATGCCGCAGATACCTTATCAAATTCTTCGTCGCTCTCGATCGCAGTTAAATCACCGTCATTATCAACTTTTAAAAAGAAAAGATCAATGCCTTCATCGTTCTCTACTTTCAAATCTTCCACAAAACTTACCGCTACATAGTCGATATTATCAATTGTTAAGGCAGCTAAAACCTCAACTTCTTGTTCCTCATCATTTTCATCACCAATTGTAAAAACTTCGCCTATTTCGACTTTTTCCATAATGTACAGCTCCTATCATTTATAGTGAATGTCTTAGTCTCAATCATTATCTTCTCATATGCATTAATTTAAACCTCGAAAATTGAATTTGGGGGTTAAAGCAGAATGAATGGTTTACAGGGTAATGTTGGAAACTACTATAACTCTACCAATGTAAAGGAACACTAAAGGGATTTCTAAGTGTTGAATAGTTAAAAATATTATAGACGTACCTTTAACATATCTTTTTTTGCATATATTTTTTAGTTAGTTTCTTTTTGTTCGTTTGTACGATGAAAAAGTTTGAGGAGATATAATCACACACTCCGTTAGTGATCTAATCATTACATTTGTAACTACTCCAATTATAGAAGAAACAATTATGATGATAATAAGAAGAAATTCAAGGAGGATGTTGTATGGCAATTGTTCATATGAAAAATATAGTGAAAAGATACGGGGCTCATTTGGCTCTTGATAATGTGGAACTAGATATTGGAGAAGGGGAAATCCTCGGTTTATTAGGTCCGAATGGTGCCGGTAAAACGACCTTAATTCATGCTTTAGCAGGGATTATTGGCTTCGATTCTGGGGATATCACTGTATTTGGCAAGGAACAGCAATCTAATTTACTAGAAATAAAGAAGCAAATCGGACTGGTAACACAAGATATCACCGTTTTTACAGACTTAAGTGCAAGAGAAAACCTAGAGTTTTTTGGAGGTATATATGGTTTAAAGGGAGATAAATTAAATAAACAAATAGATGATACGTTGGAATTTGTTGGACTCTCGGAACACGCCCGAAAGCTTCCTACGAAATTTTCTGGAGGAATGCAAAGAAGATTAAACATCGCCTGTGCCCTCGTTCATAGACCGAAGTTCCTTATAATGGATGAACCAACAGTAGGGATTGATCCCCAATCCAGGAACCATATATTAGAAACAATTAAACGATTGAATGAGCAAGGGACAACAATTCTGTATACGACCCATTACATGGAAGAAGTTCAAAGCCTTGCCTCGCGTGTTGTTATTATGGACCAAGGACATATCATTGCCGAGGGAACAATCAATGAGTTAGTAAAAAAAATTCAACATGAAGAAAAAATTAATATGGAGGTTGCAGAACCAACCGAGCTCTTATTAGAAAAACTTCGTAAGTTGGATGGGGTAAAACAAGTTTTCCAAAGCGGTAAGGAAATTCATATCATTTCCCAAGTAGGGGCAGGAAACCTGGACCGTGCTCTTTTCATTGCCAGGGACTTTGGTGGAATTCACTCTGTTTCAGCAGAAAAACCAACCTTAGAAGATGTATTCTTAACACTTACTGGGAAACGTCTACGTGATGGAGGGGAGGAATAAATAATGATTTTGAGATCTAGTTATTTCATCCTTCGCCGCATGCTCAGAAATTATATAGGAATGGCTATTCTACTAGTAACTCCAATCGCATTAATCACAGTTTTAGGGTTGATAGCTGACGGTGCAGTGAGTGAACCTCTCGGCATACCAATGAAGGATGAGGTTGCCGTTACAATGGTTTTTGCCTTTCTCATGTTTGGTGGATTTTATACAATGGAATATATAAAGGGAGACCTCATGTCTACTATGAAATGGAGAATGTACTCCCTGCCATATCAAGCTCATACACATGCTTATTCGATTTTAATTTCCAGTGCCCTTTTTAATGTGCTACAGAGTTTTGTAATTGTTATTTACACCCACTTTGTTTATGATGTTCACTGGGGGAATTTTGGGTTTGTATTACTCACTCTTATGGTTGTTTCGACTCTTATTCAACTTGTATTTATCAACTTTGTTTTAGGAGTGAAAAATTATAAAACTGCTGAGCGATTAGGGACAGGATTTGGCCTCGCGTGCCTCATGGTTGCAGAGGTGTGGTTTCCATTGCCAGATAGTGCATTTTTCCGTTTTATTTCGACTTACAGTAATCCGTTTTCCCTTGGGCAAAACATGATTTTTGGCACAATAACAGGTGAAAATATTGATAAAGCAATCATCAGCTTTGTGATTTTAATAGGATTATCTATTGTTTTGGCAATGTCAGCAGCGTATTTTGGAAGGCGGAAGCTTGTATGACCATATTTACCTTTGTTTTTAAACGTTTTTTTCGAAAAAAATCAAATATTTTCTTTTTACTCGTCCTTCCAATAGGAGCTGTATTTCTCCCTATAGGAGAATGGCCTCCGATTCCGTTAGGTTTTCAATATTATAGTATTTTATTGTTGTTTCTTGCAGCTCGGCTTGGGGGAATCATCTTAGAAGACCGTGCCAATAAGACGCTTTTACGGGTAAGTGTAGCACCCATTACCCATTTTCAATATTTATGGAAAAACTTGTTAGCCTACTCAATTATCTTGACCTCCGTAAATGTGGTGTTCGTTACACTAGGAGTTATCGTTCATGGGGAAAATTTACCGTCTCCAATCTTATTTCTACTTATCTATACTGTTTTTTCTACGACTTCGTTAGGTTTCTCTTTAACCTGGTATTCTTTATTCCGTAACAAAGAAGCAGCATTCAGTATTCTAGGAGGAGTCATTATCCTCATGGCAATGCTAGGAGGAGTCATGTGGCCTGTGGAAATTATGCCAGAATTGCTACAGCGTGCAGTTATGCTTTTGCCAACTTATTGGGTAGCGGAAGGAACTATTTTAGTAGCTTATGGGGCACCAACAAAGGACCTGATTACCCCATTAGTGGTGATGTTTCTCTTCTGTATTGCCTTCCTATTAGTAGGTAGCAGAAGGAGGCTCACATAGCTTTATCGGATTATTAGTTAAACTAATTTGTTATGATAGAGATAGTAGATATAAGGACGTGTGTACGTATGAATAATAAATGGGAATACTGGACTTCAAAATCAGCGACTATTCTTTGGCGCGTTTTAGGATTACTTTTACTTTGCGTACTGTGGCTTCAAGGCAACGGGGGTGAAGGAGGAGTAATCCTTCTCTTGTTTCTTGCAATTATGGCACTAGCTCGTTGGAGATTTCAATTGCCAGGATGGACCGTCCTCATTGATCAGGCCGCATGCTTAATTACCATCACATACTGGCCGTTTGCCGCTTTTGCGTTAGCAATTCCTGTTTTTGAAAGCTTGCACAAAAGACAGTCCTGGTTTGCTCTACCGACAATCATTTTTGCCATTATCTATTCTGACACTTCCATCGTTCTTATAGCCGTATTCATCCTTGCGGGATTGTCCGGGGCGATCCTTGATGGCTGGGCCGAGGAAACGAAGAATTATCAGAAGGAAGGGGATCGACAACGAAGAGACCGCTATGAATTGGAAAACCTAAAAGAAGAGCTCTTGTTAGCAAATGCTCAAGGGGCACGAATGGCTGAGCTGGCAGAAAGAAACCGAATTGCACAGCAGTTACATGATGATGTAGGGCATGAGTTAACAGCATCCGTCCTAGCATTGCAAGCCTTTGAGCAACTGTGGAAGGAAGGGGACCCTGAAGCAAAAGAAATGTTCTCTCAAGCACAGAACCGTCTTTCTAAAAGCGCTGTCTACTTAAGAGAAACTGTACATAACTTAAAACCAATGAAGGATTTGGGAATTGAAGAATTACAAGAAATTAGTGAACAATTTTCACTGTGTCCGGTGCAGTTCCAAGTTTTTGGTGACACATCCAAAGTACCTGCACACTTATGGAGTATACTCTATCCCACATTAAAGGAAGCCTTAACAAATACTATTCGGCACGCAAAACCAACAAAGGTGGAAGTTTCTTTTGATATCAATCCCCACATTCTAAGGTTATCCGTCTTTAATGATGGAATGAATAAGGATCAAAATGGTAAAGGAACAGGAATAGGTCTAAGAAACCTTCGCCACCGAGCAAAGGCTGTAGGTGGGAGTATATCGTTCGACACTACCGATGGATTCTTATTAATCTGTGTCCTACCTATAGAAAATCAGCACCAAGGAAGCTGCTGAAAAAGTGAAAATCACACTTTTTCAGCGACTTTGCACCAAGGGAGGTTTCAATTATGAAGATATTAGTCGTTGACGATGATGCTTTAGTTTGTAAAAGCTTGAAAGTCCTCCTATCCCGTGAAAAAGACATGGAAGTCATTGGTACCGCCAATAATGGTGCCGAGGCAATCACAGCCTGTCGTACAGAATTGCCAAACGTTGTTTTAATGGATATCCAAATGCCTGTCATGGACGGGATTCGAGCGACGAGGCAAATTAAATTAGACTGGCCAGAAGTTCATGTGATGATGTTAACTACGTTTAAGGATGAAAAAAATATACGATTAGCCCTCCTAGCAGGAGCGGCAGGTTATTTAATTAAATCAATCGAGGTTACTAGTATGGCTCAACAGATACGCGCCCTCATGTCGGGCTCCAGAGTATTAGATGCAGATGTGTTAAAACAACTCACCGAGCCAACTAACAGGGAAGAGCTGGAGCAATTAACGCCTAGGGAAAAAGATATTGCAGGATTAGTAGCGGAGGGCCTTTCCAACCGGGAAATAGCCGATCAGCTTTATATCAGTGAAGGGACTGTACGCAATACGCTTTCTGTCATTTTAGAAAAACTACAGCTTCGGGACCGAACTCAGTTAGCCATCTATTATTTAAAAAATAACAATATATAACTGCCATTGGAATATGATTTGTGGAGAGGGGGATTGGATATGGAAGTCATTGGTTCTGCATTGCTAGTACTAGCGGTATTCTTCTATTTTGAATAAGAGACGTTAATGAAACGAAATTGTGGTATGAAGAAATTATGGACCAATTCAATTAGTATTTTGAAGGATAGGGGGCTATCTAAATATGAGGAATAAGAGCAATCATGAATTGGCTATTGAAGCAAAGGGTCTTGTTAAAGTATTTGGAAATAAACGTGCGGTAGACGGTGTTGATTTAGCCGTAGCTAAAGGGACAGTGTATGGATTTTTAGGACCAAATGGAGCAGGGAAGACAACAACTGTTCGGATGTTGGCGACGTTAACACGTCCTGATGCTGGGAGTGCTAACATACTTGGTCACGATCTTGTAGAAGAATCAAATGAGGTACGTAAAAAAGTAAGCTTAACTGGACAATTTGCTTCAGTAGATGGAGACCTTTCAGGGATGGAGAATCTAATTCTGATTGGACGCCTTTTAGGTTACTCGAGACGACAAGCAAAAGAGCGAGCGATCGAATTACTAACTGCTTTTGGTTTAAAGGATGCAGCCAAGCTTCAAGTGAAGAATTACTCTGGGGGAATGAAGCGTCGGATTGATATTGCGGCAAGTATTGTTGTTTCTCCAGAATTACTTTTTCTTGATGAACCGACAACAGGACTTGATCCCCGTAGCCGCAATCAAGTATGGGATATCATTAGAGTGCTAGTTAGTACGGGTACAACTGTATTATTAACAACACAATACCTTGAAGAAGCCGATCAACTCGCGGATCGAATTGCAGTTATTGACCAAGGGAAAATTATTGCAGAAGGGACGAGTGGTGAACTAAAAGCATCAGTAGGTACAGGCAAACTACATGTTCGCCTCTTTGATCCTGAACAGAGATCAGAGGCAGCTGAGATATTAACTGAGGAACTTGATGTACAAATACAATTGGCATCTGAACCATCAGCTCTGTTTGCACAAGTATCTGATACTGAACGTGTCACACATGCACTTGGAGAATTAGTCCGCTCAAATATTAAAGTCACTGATTTTTCACTTGGACAGCCAAGTCTTGATGAAGTATTTTTAACCTTGACGGGAAGGCCGGCTGAAGATGATTCTAGTGAGGAAAATAAACAAACAATCGAAGGAAAGGGGGAAGTAGAGTGAATTCAACTCCAAATAGAACGAATGAGTTTGAAGTGGATGAGGCTATGAAGAGTGCATTATCCTCTCGTGAACGTCCTTCTAAACCAAATGGAGTATCCACTTCGCTTACATTTGGTTGGCGAGCACTATTAAAAATCAAATATGTACCTGAACAAATGTTGGACGTAACTGCTTTTCCAATCATGTTTCTACTCATGTTTACTTATTTGTTCGGTGGTGCCATTGCTGGATCTACGAGTGACTATTTACAGTTCCTTCTTCCAGGTATTCTAGCGATGACGGTTATTACAATTACGATGTACACGGGAATCGAGCTAAACAACGACATTACGAAGGGGGTCTTTGACCGTTTTCGCTCCTTACCGATATGGGGTCCTTCTGTTCTTGTCGGGATGTTACTAGTGGATGCGGTACGTTACACAGTAGCGGCTGCCATTATGATTTCTCTAGGTCTTCTCATGGGCTTCAGGCCTGAAGGTGGTGCAGTAGGAGTGTTGTCGGGAGTCGGGGTATTGCTTCTGTTCTCATTCAGTCTTTCTTGGATATGGACGACACTCGGTTTAATTCTTCGTTCAGAAAAATCACTTATGGGAGTTAGTATGTTGGTCTTGTTTCCGTTAACGTTTGTAAGTAACGTTTTCGTTGATCCGAGAACATTGCCAACATGGCTAGAAGCGTTTGTAGAGGTCAATCCGATTTCCCTTCTTGTGACAGCAACGCGAGGTTTGATGCATGGGACGGCGACATTTGAAGAAGTCGGATTGGTACTCATTGTTTCCGTCATCATAACCGTTATTTTTGCACCAATTACAATGTATTTATATAGAAATAAAAAGTAAAGGAAACGCAAATAGCAATAGAAAGAGAAAGAGCGTACCAGCAATAATATGGTACGCTTGTTTTCGTTTGATATATCAACTTTTTATGGAGGAGTATAGTTATATTGTATTAGGGAAAAAATAGGACAAAATTACCTAATTGGATTGGAGTTTTATATTCATGAGTTCTCACGAAGCTGTAAAAATCACTTCATCAGAAATGGCATCATTGTGGAATGCCTATATCAATCACACACATAGTATTTGTATTTTAGAGTATTTTATAGCGAAAGCTGAAGACTCTGATATATTAAATACTCTTAAAAATACTTATCAAAAAATTAATAATAGCAAGGAATCTTGTCAACAGTTATTACAGTCGGAACAAGTTCCTATTCCAACAGCTTTTAGTACCCATGACGTTGATGTGAATGCACCTCGCCTTTTTTCTGACTCATTTTCTTTAATGTTTATAAAGAACTTATCAAGAGCGATGGTAGCCTCTTGCGGATTAATGTTTACAATGTCCACACGTAAAGATGTTAGAGAACATTTTGAAGACTGTTTATCTAAGGGAACCACGATATTTAATGAAGTAAGTGATTTGTTGTTAGAAAAAGGGCTTTATACAAGACCGCCATTTATTGACCCACCGAAAAAATCCGACTTTATTGAAGATAACGATTACCTAAATGGAATTGATTTATTTAGTGACCAACGATACTTAAATTCAATTGAAATATCTCATGTATTTGCTAATATCGAAGCTAATGTAATAGCTAGTGCATTAACAAAAGGATTTGCCCAAACAGCAGATATAAAGGAAGTTAGAGAATTTATGGAAAATGCAGGGCAGTTATCTGAAGGAATAGTCAATTCCCTAACTCAATTTTTAACAGGAAGTCAATTATCAGCACCAATGCCATCTGAAACTCAAGTGTTTAGTTCTTCTCATCCCCCGTTTTCAGATAGGCTGATGATGTATGAAATAACTGTTTTATCGGCAGCTGGGCTTACTGATTATGCTACATCAATGGCGACGAGCATGAGAAATGATTTAAAAAGGCACTATATGGATTTGATAAATGATACATCGAAGATATCCAAAAAGGCAGAAAAGTTAATGATAGAAAATCATTGGCTTGAACAGCCACCACAACAAGACAGAATAAATCCATAGAGGTACATCACATTGGAGTTGAACGCGAATGATGTTCAGCTCTTTTTTTATGGCTTAGTCTAAAATTAAAAAATATTTATACTGTGGATAAATGAAAGCTTAATGGCAGTTCCTACTGTTGTTGAAGTAATAAGAAAGGGTAGAACAAACAGCATTTAACTTATAGAAGTTAGCATTTGAGTCTAACAAATTTTGTGTACTGTTTATACAATATAAAGCAAATTACAAGTAATGTTACATAGTATATGTTATTGTTATAGTTAAGTAACTATATCGAGGTGAACTTATGGAGTATGTAGAGCCTATCAAGGACATTAAAATGATAGATGATATAAAAGCTATCCTTAAAAATAAGTCCAGAAGAGACTATTTATTTTTTGTTTTTGGTATCAACACAGGAATGCTCGTAAGTCATTTACTAAATATTAAGGTACATGATGTTTTTGATGATGATATTGTAAATGAATATTATGTTTTGAACGAAGAGAAGCATATTGACGGTAAGCACTTTTATATTAATAAAAAGGTAAAAATCGCCTTACAAGAATATATAAAAGAGGCAGAATTAAATAACGAAGATTACCTTTTTAAATCAAAGAAAAACAACCTTCCAATCACTCGACAGCAAGCCTATCGCATTATCAATAATGTTGCTAGAGAAGTGGGTATTGCCGAAAAGGTTGGTACACATACATTAAGAAAAACGTTTGGCTATCATGCCTATCAAAAAGGTATAGCTATTTCATTATTACAAAGGGTATTTAATCATTCAACTCGTGCTGAAACACTGAAGTATATTGGCATTACTAAAGAGGAATCTTTTCATGCAAAAATTGATGTGAACTTATAAAGTATGGAAGTGGAGGAGACAGAATAGGTGTTAGAACAAATAAACATAGATTATTTTATTTTACTTGCAGCTTTACTATTGATTATAGGTGTTTTAACTACAAAGTTCTCAACTCGCTTAGGGGTTCCAGCCCTAGTATTATTCTTATTGGTTGGGATGGTAATGGGGAGTGACGGTTTAGGCTTTATTCACTTCGATAATCCGAAACTAGCTCAGTTAATTGGAATATTTGCCTTAGTTATTATCTTGTTTGAAGGTGGCATGCAAACAAAGTGGTCATCTGTAAAATCCGTAGCGGTACCTTCCTTAACGTTAGCAACTTTAGGGGTTTTAATAACTACGATAGTTGTTGCGGTAGCGGCTAAACTTATATTTGATGTTACTTGGCTAGAAGGATTCTTATTTGGTGCTATTGTTGGTTCAACGGATGCAGCCGCCATTTTTGCTGTATTAAAAGGTCAGAATATACGGAATAAACTTAGTTCAACTCTTGAAGCGGAGTCAGGTACGAATGACCCGATGGCGGTGTTTTTAACGTTATCCCTGATAGAATTGATGACAATTGATCAACCAGTCTATTATTTACTATTAGGCTCATTTATTTGGCAAATGGGAATTGGATTGTTAATGGGGTATCTATTAGGACGTTTTGCTAGTTATGCTATCAATAAAATAAATTTAGATTCAAGTGGTCTTTATCCTATCTTCGCTCTTGCCTTTGCCTTACTCACGTATAGCCTGACAGATTTAATCGGAGCTAGTGGTTTACTAGCTGTTTATATAGCGGCACTGGTCATTGGTAATCAAGACTTAACATATCGACACTCAATTTTTAGATTCAATGAAGGCTTTGCATGGATGATGCAGATACTCATGTTTATCATTCTTGGTTTATTAGTATTTCCTGCACAATTGGTATCATTTGATATTATAATTAAAGGTCTCTTGCTTTCTATTATATTAATTTTCGTTGCTCGTCCTGTTGCTGTTTTCCTTTCGACGATGAGAATGGGATATGATTTAAAAGAAAAAGTATTTCTATCTTGGGCTGGATTAAAAGGCGCGGTTCCAATCGTACTTGCAACGTTTCCGATGACAATGGGACTTGAAAATAGTCAATTGTTCTTTAATGTTGTGTTTTTCGTAGTATTAACATCAGCATTAATTCAAGGGTCAACGATTTCCATTATTGCAGAAAAATTAGGATTAAATGGTCCAAACAAAGTTGAAACTCCTCATTCGTTAGAACTGGTTTCTATCGGCAAAGCTAACGCTGAAATTATTGAATTTGTGGTGAATGAACAGTCTGTTATTAAAGGCAAATTTTTAAAAGATATTAACTTCCCTAAAGATGTTCTAATTAGTGCGATTATTCGTTCGGGAGATTTAATAACCCCTCAAGGAGATACAAATATAAAGTCTGGAGATATACTTTATATTCTTGTATCAAAGAAAAGAAAAAAAGAATTGAAGAGCTTTTTAAATAGTGGTAAGGAAAATAGTAATCAATCGAATTAACTAAGTAGGAAAGAGCAGCTTATTTATTAACGGGTTCAGTTTTGGGAGAGTATACTTTAAAAAACGGGTAGCGATTCTTCAACTACTAAAGTAAGATATATTTTATTATGTAGTGATACGTATGAATATAAAATAGGGGTTGGGTTCTGTTGTTAGAAAAAACTTATAAGAAAATTGGAATTGTTGCTGTAACATCAGAAGGCGCTGCACTTTGTTATAAAAATATTGTTTCTGAATCAATGAAACGAACGGGAAAGAATATTCATCCAGAAATATCACTTCATAATGTTTCATTCTCTGAATATTATCAGGCCGTAGTAAATGATGATTATCAAGAAGTAGAAAATATATTGCTTTATTCTATAAAAAAACTTCAGCTAATAGGGGCAGATTTTGCTATTATTCCTGCAAATACAATTCATTGTGTATTTAAAGAAGTCCAAAAGAGGTCGCCAATTCCATTAGTAAGTATTTTAGAAACAACTTCAAAAGAGTGCCAACGTCAAAACTATAAAAAAGTATGTGTTTTAGGAACAATTTTTACAATGCAAGGAAAATTATATGCAGAATCATTTGAAAAGTATGGTATAGATTTAATTACCCCATCTATTGAAGAACAAGAAATTATTAACTCAATTATCATGGATGAGTTAATACCAGGTAAATTCAATAAGAAGTCAATAGAAAACGTTATATCAATAATCAATAGAGTTAAATCAACTAGGTGTGATGCAGTTGCCCTTGCTTGTACTGAATTACCAATAATAATTAATGATAATAATTCTCCGCTACCTATCCTTGATACAACTAATTTACTATCATTAGCAGCACTAGATTTTGCTATTAATAATAATTAGTTGAAGAAGAAAAGACAATACGACCAAAAAACGCACCAATCAGTGCGTTTTTTGTATGCTAATTATGGTGTTAATGTGTACGGGATTGGAATGCTGAATCCACTTTTGTTTCGCTTGTGATGTAACTTTTATCCTCCAAAAACTGAACCCGTTACTGTTGAGGGCACTGAAAAAGTACCAAATAGATGATTTAAGAAGCGGTAATGGCTTCGCACGTTGCGAGCTTGCTACGAGAAAACCACTCGTAGCAAGCTCTTAAAAAGAGGTAACGGCTACGCGCATTACTTTAAGGGGATTGAAAAAGGGAAAACCTCACTTTTTCAATCCCCTTGTTGAATGGGTCTTTAGAAAGTTTGTGCTATGGGTAAGAATTTATTTTCTCTTAATAGAAATCCAGATTTCACTTTTGTTATCTTTGCTCTCTAGAATTTCTGGACCTTCTTCCAGTTCATACGATGATGTAGGCAACCACTCGGAATAGATTCGTTGCCAATGTTCTTCAACTTGTTGCCAGTCCCCATCCACTTCAAAAATCGCCCAGGTTAAGGCAGGTATTTCTAAAATTGAATACTCATGTATTTCATCCTTTGTGGTAACTGCTCCAATATACTGAGTAAACGTTGCTTTTCCTTCGGTATCTTCTGAGTAGTTGACAGATACATGAATAAGCCCATGAGGTTCGTTAGTGGAGAGGGATTCTAATTCATTCATTTTCGCATCACTGATGCCTGCTATCATATCTTCATAGGTAGGTGATAGAATTTCATTTACCATTTCAACATCATACTTAACACCGACAACTGTAAATGGTTCTTTTTCAATAATACGGTATTTCATTTCAATTCCTCCTTGAATTGTTAATTGAAAGGTCATTCTTGGATATGCTTTTAAACTCTGCTTAGGATTTCGTGATAATGAAGGAGTAACACCGTGAAAGTTTTGAAAAGCACGTGAAAAGGCATCTGGAGATTGATATCCATATTTCATTGCTACATCAATTACTTTAACTTGGGAGTCCTTCAATTCTAAAGCTGCCAAAGTGAGTCGCCTTCTGCGAATGTACTCTGAGATGGTAATACCTGATAGAAGGGAAAAAAGACGTTTGAAATGATATTCAGAACAAAAAGCTCTATTCGCTACTTCATGTAAGTCTATCGTACTATCCAAATTTTCTTCAATATAATGTATTGCATCATTCATTCCTTTTAACATATCCATTAAATTTAACCTCTCTTTCACTAATACAATAACAGGAGAAATCACAACCAACCCGACTTTACATGCTCATTCTAGTCGGATTTTATTTTATACTACTAAAAATTAGTGTAAGCGTACAACTAATTAAAAATAAAAAAGCAACAGTACTTTTATAATGTGTGCACAGTTGCCTTTTTAGGTGAGTAATCTACATATTTAGTTCGATACCCTAAACATTCGTACTAACCCATCTAAACTAGTAGATAATTCTTGTAGCTCGATGCTCATGTTTTTTAAGTGCTTCATTGTAGATGTTTGCTGTTCAGCTGAAGCAGCAATTTCTTCAGTACCTGCTTTTGATTCCTCTAAAGCAGCCGAAGTATTTGTAATCGATTGATTAACTTTCTTACCACTTATCACTAAGTCTTTAATCGATTGATTGACTTGTGTTGTTTGTTCTTTAATATGAAAAGAGGCAACATTTATCTCTTTGATTGCCTTTTCGGTATTCTCTATCTGTTCACCCATTATATCTACATCATGTCTACTTAGTTTAGTATCTTGTACAATTTCTTTGATATCATCCTGAATAGAATGGACTAGCTTTTGAATTTGAATAGTAGATTCTTTGGATTTATTTGATAAATCACTTACTTCTTTAGCAACTACTGCAAAGCCTTTTCCTGCGTCTCCAGCTCTTGCAGCTTCTATAGATGCATTTAGAGATAATAAATTTGTTTGTTCAGCTAGGTTGTTAATAATATCAACAACCTTAGTAATTTCATCAGATTTATTATTTAGTGTAGTTACATTTTTAATAGTTTGATAAACGCTTTTCTGTGTAGCTGCTGCTTTGTCCATAGAATGTGAAATAGATTCATCGCAGAGCTTAATAGAATCTATCACATTAGATGTAGCTTCATCTATATGTTGTATACTTTCTGAAAATTGTTCGATTGCTTCTCCTATTTGATTCGACTCTTCTGCTATGACACTTACATCACCAGCTAATTGTTGCGTCGATGAAGAGAATTGCTCTGTAATAGATGAAATTTGTTCAGAGGATAATTCAGATTCACTAACATTAGATTCCATACTATTAGTACGATTATTTAATAAACTACTAGCTTCTTATATTTCTATGATAATTTTTTCCATTTGTATAGCCGTCTCGTTGAAGACATGTCCTAATTTATCGAATTCATCGCCAGTATTTATTTGAATGCGTTGTGTATAATCACTGGACATAAAGGCATTAGCTAGCTTTGTTAATTGATAAAGAGGTTTTTTAATGAAAAAGTGTATTTTAAAATAAGAATCAATTGCTCCCAATAGTATACTTAATACTCCGGATATAATATTCAAAAATAATAGTTCGTTAATATACAATTCTGCGATTCCCATTATAGTTGTATTTAAAGATATAATAAGAAAAAGCAGTACAACAATAGAAATAGTTAGTTTTGTTTGCAATACACAAATGTAGAATACTTTTGTATATAAATTATCCATAAAAGTAAAATTCTTTTCTATTATTATAGTTTCTTGATTTAAGTAGGTTAAATGTAATAAAATACATTTTTGCGTATGGTATAAATTGAAAGTGCAATTAGTAAAGTAATAGATCTTTAAAAATTCTAATAAAGGGGGAAACAATATGCCATTACCTTTTCTCGCAGTTGCAGCTGCACTCGCGAAAGTTGGTACAGTTGGATTAGGCGTAACAAAAGCGGCAGCTGCCGCAACTACTACTGCTGTGGTAGGGAAGCAGGCAAGTAAAGCAGTTATAAGACAAAATTCAAAAAAGAAAGTGAGCAATCAATCTCAATTACAGTACGGGGATATCATTGGGATAAAAAGAAAGTATTATGAGCATTACGGTATTTATGCTGGGAATGATAGAGTCATCCATTATACTTCCTACACATCAGATGTTTCATCAGATAATGAAATTATGGAGACAGATTTTTCACATTTTTTGAAAGAGGAATCTTCTTTTTTCGTATTAAATGTTGAACGAATAGAAGAAAAGGAAAGACGATATAAAAATTTCCCCACATCACCCGTAACAGCTATTAGTAATTTGGTACAATCTCTTCTTCAAGAAGAAGATTTTCGTATTTATACACCGGAAGAAACAGTTAGAAGAGCCAGGTTAAGACTAGGCGAATCTAAATATAGTTTAGGAGAAAATAACTGTGAGCATTTTGCAGTATGGTGTAAAACAGGGCTTTCAAAATCATATCAAGTGGATCAGATTAAAGAACTTGCTGGGTTTAAATAAGTATAATAGTAGATTGAAGCTGGAAGTGACGCAAACTTTATCGAAAAGGTTTGCGTCTTTTTCTAGCTTTTTATATAATTCTCAACCATTTCAATTGGTTTGATAAAACCAAGTAAGCTGAAAAGGAGAATGTAGTCTCATTAGGAAGGAATTAGGAATAGGAGTATTCCCATTTAGGAAAGTTAATTTCCTAAGTAGTAATGTGAAAAATAGGAAATAGCGGTGATTTACCTATGTAGTATATTATTAGAAGATTAACATAGAACATCACACCTAGAAAGTTACTTTACGAGAAATAAAATAATCAGTAAAGCTGGTGGTATAGATGGAGAACTATGTTGTAGTTAATTTAAAAGTAGAGATTGAGTTAGTTAGAAAAGAAATGGTGTATGTGGGCTTAGAATATGGGTTCACACACCAAAGGACAATAGAATTAAGTACACAATTAGATAAGTTACTTAACAATTATCATATAAATGAAGTAAGAAACGATAAAAAGAATGATACTCTCCTTGATTCTGTTTTTATAGTAAGTGATTAGTTTAACAGTTCGCAGAATATTAAAGGTCGTAGTTCATGTAAATCAATTGCATTCACCATTTTACATTTTATGGATTCTGGTAATGATACTAGTAATCGTACTTGTTGTTTTAATGCTTTCCATTGCTAAATATTATAGCTAGACATCTAGTTATATTAAATATAGAATTATACTATCTTTATAGTGTTAACTATACTAAGTGGAATATACGATTGTTTTTCAACCCTACATGTGTTAAGAAGAAGGGAGAATGTTTTTGTGATGAATTATACGAAGTCGGGAATAGAAGGCCTAGACTACATAATATCAGGAGGCTTTCCTACAGGTTCTTCGATATTACTCGATGGTGCACCAGGTACAGGCAAGACGATATTAGGTATGCAATTTTTATATAATGGTGCTACGGAGCATAATGAAGCAGGAGTTTATATCTCTTTTGAAGAATTTCCAGAACAGATTTATACAGAAATGCAATCTTTTGGTTGGGATATAAAAAAATTAGAAAGAGAAAATAAACTTCGTGTCATATGTATGTCACCTGACGTATTAATTTCTCAGATGAAACAACCAAATGGGATATTCGAACAAATTATAAAAGAAATAGATTGTAAGCGAGTTGTAATAGATAGCTTAAATCTGCTTCATTTTGGTATTGATAACCAAGTTGAAAAAAGAGAAACTGTTTATTTACTTAGGAATATCTTACGTAAATACTCGCTAACATCTTTATTAATAAATGAACAAACTGCTTTAAATAAAGAGGAAATTCCCTTTGTTAGCTATGTGGTAGATGGGGTTATACAAATTTCATTGCAGGAACATAATACAATCTATCGAAAAAGAACGTTAGAAGTGTTAAAAATGAGGGGTTGCAAGATAAAAGAGGGAGAACATATTTATAGAATCACAAGCTCTGGAATTTATCTTGTGCCTGCTCTATCTATGTTTGAGGATATGGTAGTAACTGAAAATCATTCAAATATTACAACTGGGATTACGTCATTAGACAGTATGTTATCTGGTGGAATTCCTAGAGGTACTTCGTTTGTATTAGATACAAACAGTAAAGCAAATTATAAATATTTACTAGCTTCAATCATAACAAGTCGAATTAATGCTGGGGAAAATGTCATTATTCTTTTATCAAGCCTATCAGGTATACATGACCTTGAACATATATACCGATTATATGGCGTTAATCTTGAAGAAGTGGCAAAACAAAAGAAGGTTTATTTTATTGAACACTATGATAGACCTATTCCTGAAGTATATAAATCTTCAGTTATTAATGTGAATAAAATGGCTAATCTAGAGTATAAGACTGTTCTTCGTGATAAACTTGCTGAGGTTGTTTCCAAAAGCATTGAACGAGGAGAGAAATGGTTTGTTTTCTACGATTTAAATACACTGGTTTCTCAAAGAGGGAAGGACTTCGTTACGAGCTTCTTTACTGAAGAAATTGCGTTTGTAAGTGCATCGGAAATGAGCTTACTCGCGTTAACTAACTTTACTGAAATTGGTACGGAAACAGCAAGCTTCTTTGAACGAACTTGTAATGGAGTTATGCAAACGTGGGTTGACGGAAATTATCAGTACTTTCAATTAAAAAAATCACCTCAAGGTACTATGTCCTCACCATTACTAGTTGAGAATATACAATCTAAACCGTTTATTAGATTTATATAAGGAGATTAATTATATGGTTTCTTTTCATTTAAATCCATTGCAAGTAGAGTGTACATTGTTTTTTCAGGAAAACCCTTATACGTTTGAAACACTTAAAGGTTTATCTTCTCGGCTTGGCAGAAATAGTGATGATTTAATAGGTGTATTAGAATTGTTGGTGTCAAATATGGTATTAGATGTAATTGGAACTGGCGAAAATGCAATTTATCGTTATATTCAACCGGTAAGTATTGATTTAGAGCAGCAGGTGGAGTTATGAGCAAAAGTTTAAGTTTTCTCCAAAGTATTCAGGATGACTATGCCAAACTTACTAACTTAACACTGGTGATAACTGATGTAGAGGGAAATGAAGTTACAAAAGTTTCGAACTTCACCCCTTTGTCCCAAATTCATCATAATAATTGGGGTACAAAAGAGAATTACCATGCTTTTTTAAAATCGTTACAGTCGTTAAAAGTACCAACAATTATTGATAATCGTACAGGTCTTAAGATAATTATTTCGCCAATACGTATTAATGCAAATACTTCCTACTATATATTTGCTGGGTATATTTTAGAGACGTTAACACGTCAACTTGTAAAGGATTACATAGTTACACATCATTCGGACGTAAGCGATTTGATTACGGCTATTGATGATTATCAAGAGATATCTGAAGATGAGAAACAGGAGAAGATAACGCAAATATCTAACCTTGCTACTGTGGTAGAGACATACCTACAATCGCAGTATGATAAACAAATTGACCAAGACTCAAAGGTTTTTACGAAAAAGAGTTTGGATAATATTAGAGTTGCTATAGCAACAAAGTCTTCTTTTTTAGAAGAACTATATAGTAATCATTTGAATTTTAACTTTCTTGGCTTAGCTATGGAAAGAAGTGACGGCTACTTTTACATTGATTCCATATATGGAAAAAATACAGAACAGCTTAAAGGGCATTCTTTTGTTATAGGGGAGGGATTCCTCGGACATACAATCGCAACATTACAATTGCAATTTTGGAAACATGCTTACAATGACCCAAGGGTTAATTTTTTCCACCGTCATTGTCTTTACCCTAAAAGTTTATTTTGCCAACCTATTTTTGAAGAGGAAAGATTAATTGGGATATTATTTGGTGGAAGTACTGAGGAAGTAATTGGGAATGAAGATGCGTTAGAGCCGATTAAAATGTATTCATCATTATTAAGTGTATTAATTACTACTCAAACCCTTAAAGAAAATTTACACAATCATTTATTGGAGCTATCCACGTTTAATGAAGTTTTTCGTGTTATGACAACAGTTAAGGACATTAAAAG
Source organism: Bacillus sp. FJAT-45350 (assembly GCF_002335805.1). Taxonomy (NCBI): domain Bacteria; kingdom Bacillati; phylum Bacillota; class Bacilli; order Caryophanales; family Bacillaceae; genus Bacillus; species Bacillus sp. FJAT-45350. The sequence goes on from NZ_NISU01000001.1 coordinate 1,070,326, forward strand.
AGTACTCTATATTCTAGTGGATATTAGTATTAATATAATGAGAGGACCGTTTGCTTGTATTGTGTATAAACCTTCTATGAACAATTCTAAAATTGACATTGTTTCAAGAGGGTTGTCCTCGGCTGAAATAAATGATTATGGTTATGATGTTGCTGTTAGGTCGTTCTCAGAGAAGTTTAATGACGTGAATGTCAAGCAACCGATACAAGGGAAAACTAAGTGGGGTATTGACGTAGTAGAATTTCCACTATATTATAATGGATTTATGTATGGAATATTATGTGTAGGTTTAAATCCAAAGTATGAATTAGAAAAATATAAAGCCTTTTTATCAACTTTAGCAGTTGCTGGAGGTATATCTATTCATTTATGTAGAGAGCAATATGGGATAGATACAGATGACTTTATTATCAACCTATTGACTGAAGTGATGGACAAGAATGGCGATAAATATAGGTTGTCAATGAAAATAAGAGACCATGTGGAGGCTTTCACAACTTTTTTAAATGATGGAGATTTTAAATTAATTAGGAAAATAAGTGGTATTGCATTGTATGAACGTAATGTACTTGAAAAATACCTAAGTGATAAACAGTTAATTACTATTTTCAATGGTTATAAAAATGTACTCGAAAATAAGAGTACAGAAAATAAAGACTCTGAAATTTTAGTACTAATTTATACTTTCGTTACTCAAGGTGAAAGAGTAGAAGTTGTTAAAGATTTGTCTATCATACGTAAGGAATTGAAAGAGAAGTTTATTTCCTACCTAAACCAAGAATCGATAGTAGAAACAGTTATTTCTTTAGATGAACGTCAATTAATTACTAGCAGTAAGCCGGATTTGACAGATGGAAACAAGATTTTAAAGAATGAGCTTCATCTATCGTCAAGGGAAGTAGAAGTTCTAAATTTAATTCTAAAGGGAAAAAATAACCGAGAAATTGCTAATAAGCTTTTCATTAGTGAACATACAGTGAAAAATCACATTACTCGAATCTTTCAAAAGCTTGAAGTGAATGACCGTGCACAAGCTATTGCAATGGTGTATCAATTGGGATACACACCGCCAAATTAATAAATCAGAGGATGGCTCAAAGGAAAAATCTTTTGGGCCATCCTTTTTTTGATCTCAATATTACTCTAGTATATAGGAACAATAAAAATAGGAGTAGATTCCTATATATCCATAGTGTTAACGTTATAATCCGTTTGGTATTTAAAAAACTCTATAGAAAAAGCGAAAAAACCTAATAATTTAAGTATTCATTTATATATAAATAGGACTATTTAATAAAAGATTAAGAGTAGTGGGTTATATACAGAAACCTACTTATTATTGGAAAATAAGGATATCAAATGGCGGCTTAAAGTTTGACGAAAACTTAAAAGGTAATTACATAAAAGTAGAGGTGAGTTTATGAATAAACAATCTTTTCGAGAATGTGATAAATTTCAAAATATTAACAAAGACCTACTGTATAAAGAGTTATTTTCAAGCTACCCAGAACCTTTATACTTGTTAGACTGTAGAGGTCATTTTCAAGAGATAAATGAAGGCCTAGTAAATCTATCTGGTTTTTCGGAAGAGGAATTATTATATTCTCATTTCTCAAATTATATTTACAAAATGGATTTACAACAAATAAGTAATTCATTTAATACAGCAGCGTTAGGTAGTTATATAGAGGATGAGTGTCGAATCGTTCATAAGAATGGGAGTATTAAATTCCTTTCAGTAAATTTAGTACCTGCAAAAATAGGTGAAGAAATTATTGGTGTATATGGAGTGGCAAAAGATATCACTGATAAAAAAATGCTAGAAGTAAAGGTGAAAGAAAGTGAAGTGCGTCTCGAAACGTTGCTTCAACATTCTTCAGACGCGATTGCTGTATTAACTGAAGAAGGGATTATCAAATACGCTAGTCCCACAGTTAAACAGTTATTAGGATATACTCCTGAGATGATAGTAGGAACAAGCTGCTTTAATTGGATTGAAAGAACCGATATTGAAAGAGTACAAAATTTATTTGAATCAATATTGGAAAATCCTACTAGTATTACTAAAAAAGCTGAGATAAGTTTAAAGAGAATAAATGGGAATATGGTTTACTGTGAAGCGATTATAACAAATCTTCTTGAATACGAGAATATTAAAGGAATTGTTGTTAACTATCGAGATATTACTAGTAGAAAAAATAATGAAGAAGAAATCAAACAATTAGCCTATTATGATTATTTAACAGGGTTACCAAATCGGTATTTATTTGAAAAAAGTCTATCTAAAGAGCTAACGAAAAACAACCAATTAGCCATTTTGTTTATAGATCTTGATCGTTTTAAAGTAATTAATGATAGCATGGGACACTTGATTGGAGATCAATTATTAATCGAGGTTGCTAACCGTCTGAAATACATTCTAGCAGAAAATGATTTACTATTCAGACAAGGTGGGGACGAATTTGTTATTGTTCTTACGAATGTAGATAGAGAGGCTGCAGCAACGGTTTCAAAAAAAATTGTTCAATTATTGGATTCTCCATTTTCTATTTCCAATTATGATGTGTTTACGACACCTAGTATCGGAATTAGTATGTTTCCAGAGGATGGTACATCAGTTGAACAACTGACGAAAAATGCAGACTTTGCCATGTATCAGGCTAAGAAGAATGGGAAGAACACTTTTCATTTTTATTCACCTCCCGAGGTAAGTGATGAAATAAGTCCACTAGACATTGAATTGGGTTTACACAGTGTAATAGAAAGAAACCAATTAGTTCTATATTATCAGCCAAAAGTAAATTTAGTTACGAATGAAATCATAGGGGTAGAAGCGTTAATTAGGTGGATACATCCTGTATGGGGTATCGTTTCTCCAGGTATGTTCATACCAATTGCTGAAGAATCAGGTCAAATCATACCAATCGGTGAATGGGCACTTCGAGAAGCATGTATACAAAATAAGCTGTGGCAAGAACAGGGATTTGAGGGTGTGATGTCTGTAAATTTATCGCCACGACAGTTTACAAAGGTAGAGTTAGTCCAAACTGTCAAGAATGTTCTTGAGGAAACAGGCCTTGAACCACATTTATTAGAATTAGAGATAACAGAGACTATGACAGCCAATACAGAACAAACCATTGCTACACTTCATGACTTAAAAAGACTAGGGATAAAAATTAGTATTGATGATTTTGGGACGGGATTCAGTTCTTTAAATTACTTGAAACAGTTTCCGGTCGATACATTAAAAATTGATCAATCGTTTGTTCGTGAACTATCAAATGGTACTAGTGATGCCACAATTGTGAAAACAATTATTGCTATGGCACATAATCTAAATCTAAATGTTGTTGCTGAAGGAATTGAAACGAAGGAACAACTTGTATTTCTCCAGGAGCACAACTGTAATGAAGGACAAGGATATTTCTTTAGTAAACCAGTACCTGTTATTGAATTAGAAACAAAAATCCAAGAGATAAAAAAAGTAATAGAAGAACACGGAATGAATTTAGTAGAAAAACGTAAGGAAGAAATTCTCCTAAAATCTGAATAGTTAGAGGTAGTTAGTGAATTAGGGGCAAGCATTGCACATGAAATTAGAAACCCAATTACAACGATAAAAGGATTTATTCACTTATTTGAACAAGGTAGCATTAAGCAAGAATATTTTAATGTTTTACATTCCTCTATTAACCAGATTGAAAAGTATATAAAAGAGTTTCTGATGATTTCTAGCACTAATGTAAATCGGAGGCTAGTCGACTTTAATCAATTATTAAAAGATGTTATATCACTACTAGACAAAAAAACAAAAGGGAAACAAATCGAATTACAGTTTGAGAAAAGCATTGATCTTCCTTGGATTAAGTGTGACCCAATACAAATGAAACAAGTAATGATAAATTTGGTCACAAATAGTATTGAAGCAATAAAAAATGGCGGTTTGGTCAAAGTTCATGCTAGTAGGAATGAATCAAATTTATTAATAAAAGTGATTGATGATGGAATTGGCATGAAAGAGGAAAGAGTAGAGAGATTAGGAGAGCCTTACTTTAGAACTCATGAAAAAGGAACTGGAGTAGGATTAATGTATTGTTTTCAAGTTGTTAAGAAGCACGACGGTATGATAGTAATAGAAAGTGAAGAAAATAAAGGCACTACTGTAGAGATAAGCTTACCGTGTAACTAATTCTTTGCTGGAATTATTTCCACTTTAATTTAGGATATCAGCTTCGATAATGGCAAACTTATTGAAAAGTAAGGACGCAAAGCAACGGGTCTAAGGCTATAAGCTATGATCGCCGTGTTACCGAAAAGAATGGATTATAGAAATATAGGATATTATCTATATTCGTAGCCCGCATTCTTTTTGTGGGCTATTTGGCGTACAGTCAACTTTCGAAACAAAGTTTAATTTCTTTCATAAAGATGTGGCTTTTAGATAATAAGAAGGGGGAGCATTCATTGAAACGTATCTTAGATAAAGTATTAAAAAAATCTACAGTAGAACTTCATGTGGGTGCTCCGTCACTCCCGGTTGATTTATCTTATACAGAGCTGACCTACATGACTAGACGAGGGTTTCTTGCACAAAAATTACATCAATACCTAAGTGATAATAATTCCAAAAGTAGTTTACTATTTTTTCGTTCATTATCAAAAATCTCATTTAATCACAAACAAACGAATCAGGATCATGAACAATTACTTTATATAAGTGAGCTCATGCTTGAGTGGTGTAACCAAGGAGAAGATATTCCAACTCAAGTAAAGAAATTAGAAGTGAGAAATGATATTCAAAACGCGATGTTGAAAGCCTATGATATTCACAAAAAGGATTTGTTTGAGCAAAAGAAAAAAATTGATGAATCAATAACAACAACGGAAAAATCTGATCCTATTTGGATGGTCTATAAAGATGTTATTTTTTCCGTAACTCAAGGTCAGTTCTTACTAATTTCTGAACAGGAAGTAAGTAAATACAAACAAGGAAAGGTCTATTGTGAGGGCATTATTAGAGAACGTTCAGACATACCAAGATGCCGCAATCAAGTGAAAGACATCCTAGAGCAAAAGGAGTTCAATAAAGCAAAAGTAATGAGTTGGTTATTGGCATTGTCGGAAGCTATTACAAACACGTTAAAACATGCTGAAGAAGGTAAGTTGACAATGCTAGAAGATAAGGAACGTAATGAAATACGCTTTGTTATTGAAGATAAAGGACCTGGTTTTTCTCTAGAGGAGCTTCCTAAAACAACACTTTTAGCTGGATATTCTACCAAAAAATCAATGGGGCATGGATTTTCACTTATGATGAAAATGACGAAGCAAGTCTTATTATATACGTCACCAATTGGCTCTACGCTTATTTTAACGATTGATTATGCTCAAGAGGTAGAAGGAAAGAGTGCTGGTTAACAAAGAGAACATACTGGGGAGAGGAAATTTATGAAAAGAAATACGATTATGATGCAATTACTATTTAAAATTGGTCTGTTCTTAGGCTTAATCGCGGTTGTTATTCTTATATCTGGTTATTATTTTTTTAAGTTGAAGATTGAGGCATATCAAGAGGAGCAAATAAATAATATAACTGAAATTGTAGTTCATACAATGGCGTCAACACAACAATCTACAGACACAATTGAACATATGATTGAAAATATATTATATTCATCGTCAAAAGGAATCATGTCCGAGTTACGTGGGAAACAGGTTGAAGATATTAGCATGGAATATTTGCAAGAAGTAGCGAAACGGTGGGATGTGGAAGAAATCTCACTTTGGGAAAGAATTGGTGATGACATAGTCGTTACGGAATCTTCTGATGAAACTCAATTGAATTTAAGTTCAAAGGATTGGGGATATTGGTTTACTGCATTTGATCAATTAATGTCAGGCCAAGAGGTAACAGTTGAGCAAGGGATGGCCATGGAAAACTACTGGGTAGGCCCCATTTCTAGAGCAGAACTTTTTGAACATATTTATTACAAGTTTGCTTATTATTACGATGGAACAACTGACTTTATGATCAATCCTTTTATCCTAGATGAGGAGATTTATAACCTTACTTTTCAAGCTGGTCCAACACAAATGATTGAAAAAATCATTGATGAGAATATCAACATTGAAGAGATTGCTGTTATCAATGTACCTGCTTGGTTAAAAGGGGAAGAAAATGATGTAGTTGAACCGGATACTGACTTACCTGTGTTATATGGGAGTCATCAGTTTGGCTTAGAAGAGGATGAAGAGTTCCTTCAGCAGGTGCAAAGTGAAGATAGCAGCCATAAAGTACTTTTTGAAAAAGACGGTGTGCCTTATAAAAAATTATATAAATCACTTGGTAATGAACGAGTGATGGTGACTACGCTAGATTTAACGAGACAAAAGCAAATTGAAAATCAGTTCTTGTATTTGTTCTTAGGTGGATTTTTATTATCATCCGTTGTTCTATTTATTATTATTCGTATCATTGCTAGACGTCAATTAGAGCCATTACAAAAGATTGTCCAACATATTCAATGTGTAGCGGATGGAGATTTAACTCAAAGAATAACGATCAATGAAAAAAATGAACTAGATTGGCTTGCGGAAAATATCAATGAAATGACTCAACGTTTCCATCAGTTAATTACGGGTGTAAAAGAAGAATCTCATTCTCTAGTGATTGTATCTAGTTTGCTTTCTAGACAAGTCTATACCTCGGTCAAGACAATGGGTGAGACATCAACGGCAATGACGACGGAGTCTAAAGACCTACTACTGGAGATTTCAATTTTGTTGGAAGATATGCAACAGTTATTTTCTACAATTAACAATAGTCAGGAAACAGATCATATAAGAGGGATGAATAACCTTCAATTGAGAGAGTCCTTGAATAACACTCATATGAAACTAACGGAACTTGAAAGAATGGTCAAAGAGCATTCAAACCATGTAACGGATATCACGCTCATGTTTCATGATACATTAAACGAACTGAATGAAGCACTACTAAAGATAGATCAACTATCTAGTACATTAAATACAAAAATAATGTACTTCCATGTGAAAGATGAATTGTAAAACTATTAACTGAAGTGTATGGAAATGTAGAGAGGTAATGTGGATAAACATCTAGGGGGGATAACTTATGAGTTTAACAGTAATGAAAGAAAAAAAAGCTTCAATACTTACACTTTCAATCAAAGGGATTTTAGATATATCTACTAATAATGTTCTCGATCCATATCTAGAAGAGATTGAGGATAGCTTAGAAGAATTAATTATTGATTTTTCTGGAATTGAGTTTATGGACTCAACTGGTCTCGGTTCAATCATTAATGCGATTCATTTATCAGAGGAAAAAAACTTCAAGTTAAATCTCCAAGGGGTAAATGAATTAACGGACCAAATATTTGAAATGGTAGGGTTATATCAAATTTTAGAGGCAATTCAAGGGGAGGTGTCGTGATGTATTATGATGGTCTAACTGTATCAAACTTCAAAGAAAACACAGGAGATTTCGATAAAACGCTGCAACGAGAAATTAACTTGGCTAAAAATATCCAATCAAAATTACTAAATGGGAATACTCCCACTCTCGAAAAGGGGGAAGTCATTGGTTCTTCACTTCCGGCTAGGTTAATTGGGGGCGATTATTATGATTTTTATCCATTGGTCAATGGCAAAATTCGCATCGTCATTGGCGATGTAATGGGAAAAGGGATTCCGGCTGCTATGCTGATGATTTTGACGAGAGGCGCTTTCCGCACAGCTGCAGAAAGTATGTCAAGTCCTGGAGATACGTTAACAGCTATGAACCAAGCATTATATAGAGATTTAAGGACGCTGAAGTCGTTCGTTACATTATTTTGTGCAGATTGGGACCCGGAGACTGAATTATTAACTTATGCAAATGCAGGTCATAACATGCCGCTATATATTAACGGGAAGGACCGAACGGTGACATTACTTCCTAAAGCTAAAGGAGTTATGGTCGGGGGACTGCCAAATCAAGTTTATAAAGAAGAAACAATTAAGTTGGGCAACAATGATACAGTATTTTTTTATACGGATGGGATTGTAGAAGCACAAAACCAAGAGGGACAACAGTATCAACTAGAAAGACTAACTAAGACATTACTTGATCATCAAGATAATGGTGTAGGCGAAATGGAGAAGAGTGTTATTAACTCTATTTATGAGTTTACGGATGGAGCGCCACAAAAAGATGATATCACAATGGTCGTATTGAAATTAAGTTATGAGAATTCAAACATTACAAGCTTAAATTCACCAGTAATAAACGTATAGGTGGGATAAGTATGCGAAGCATTGTTTCAAAAGGCAAAGATATTAAGGAAGCTATTAATCTAGGATTATCTTTACTGGATGTAACTATAAATGATGTAAACATTGAGATAGTACAACATGAAACGAAGGGTTTTTTTAGAATAGGCTCTAAAGAAGCTGTCGTTAAACTGGTTAAATTACAAACCGATTCTTTAAATATAAAATCTGAGAATCAGGTGAGCGATCGATTTGACTTACTTGAAAGCGTAATTTCAACTATTCCAGATGAGAAAATTAATTTGGTTAAAACAGACATCGAAGAACCAATTGTGAAAGAGTTCAATGAAACATCTGACCATTTATCAGGAAAGGTGTGGGTTACAAACGGAGTGTTACACTGCCAGGCGTCCCCAGTACAATTTCCTATGATTAGTACTACAGAAGGTATTAAACTCTATAAAAACAATCAAGAACTTAAAGAGAAGACACATATCGTAACAGATAAAGATATTTATGAACTAAAAGTCGAAAATGAAGAGATCCAAACGATATGGAGTGTAAAGATGGACCCTGAGAAATTAAAAGTGTTTCTACAGGTTGAGCCGGGATTTATAATTACACGAAGCATCCCAGATATAGAAGCTGAATATCACATTAATTTATATGTAGAAGAAGTAAAGGAAGTTTATAACCACTTAACTTACGAAGCAATTATAGAGAAACTGCAGTCACTTAGGGTCATTCATGGATTTAATCAGAGTGAAATCATGAAAGCCATGGAAACTAAAGTTTCTGGCACGTTTGAAATTGCCACGGGGATTGAACCAAAACAAGGAAAAGGTGGTTGGGTTGAAGCAAAGATTGATTTAGAAACACATGTTGGACCTAAAGAATCAGAAGATGGAAGTGTCAATTTTAGAGAAATAAAAACGATTCCTAATGTGACTAGAGGACAAGTTGTTGCGATTGTTCATCCTCCTGTTGCTGGTCAACATGGTTATACGGTTACCAATGAGCCACTACCAGCAAAACAAACGTTTCCAGTTAAGTTGAACTTGGGGAGAGGTATTTCGTTAGTTGAGGATAAACTTGTATCAACTGAATCAGGACGTCCTCAAATTGAGAAGAGGGGTCAGTTAGTGAAAGTGGCTATCATGCAAAAGTTAACTCATCGGGGAGATGTTAATTTAACCTCAGGAAACATTCACTTTAAGGGTGATGTAGAAGTAACCGGAAATATTGAGGGTGGAATGCTTGTTGAAGCTGGTGGTGACATCATTGTTCATAAGGAAATCAATAGAGCAAACCTCACAGCTTCAGGGGCTATCATATCATATGGGACTGTTATTGGTTCAGAATTATCAGCAGGTAAAAATAATATGCTGATTGCAGAATTGGGTCATATACTTGGCTCACTTCACCAACAAACTGAGAAAATAATTGTAGTAATCAATCAACTGATTCAATCGCCTGCTTTTAAAAATACTGATTTCACAAGAGGTGGCTTACAACCAGTCATACGTATTTTACTAGAGAAAAAGTTTAAGAACTTTCCACCATTAGCTAAGAGATATGTTGATGTTATTCGAAAAGCAGATGGTTATTTAGAGGATGGGGAGTGGAGGAATCTATCGCTGAATTTAAGACAACTATTTCTAACCCTATCAAATGAACAAACGTCTTTAGAAAGAATAAAGGATTTATCTCACAAGATGAAAGAGTTACATGAGCTAAGTATAACTCCTGTAGAACCAGATTCATATATGATCATACCAAGTGTTTCAAATAGTCATCTCTACTGTAGCGGGAATGTAAAGATACTTGGACAAGGGTGTGTGAATACGAAAATTCATGCCGGTGGAGAAATTCATATAAAGGGGATTATCCGTGGAGGAGAAGTATATGGAAAGTTGGGAGCTATTATAAATGAAGCTGGAGCTGAAATAGGAACAGCGACTGTAATTGCAGTTCCACATGATCAAAAAATAATGATCGATAAGGCAATGGAAGGAGTCACTATTAGGATTGGTAATGTAAAATATATATTTAAAGAAACAAGGTATCATATTCAAGCTTATCTTGATAAAAATGACCGTATTATCTTTGAATAAAAATGGGGGTAGAGTATGATCAGTTTCTCAACAAAAATAATGAATGAATCCCTTGTAGTAAAACTTAAGGGAGATTTAGATATTGATAGCACGGAAGTAGTTGAATTAGAGCTAATGACTACATTGAAGTCGTTTCAAACAGTTATAATCGATTTTGAGGATGTTCCATTTATTGACTCTTCTGGAATAGGGTTATTATTAAGCACTGTTCAAACTTTAAACGACCAGGGAGTAAAAGTAACGATTAGTAATGTAAGAAAAGAAGTTATGGATATCTTTGAATTGTTACAAATACCAGATATTCTAGGTGACGGTGTATTTTTGTAATCATGAATAAAGACAAAGGTTTCTCAATGGCCAAAGGGGAATGAAGTATACACTGATAGAAATCATACGAGGATTTGTTAACAAAAAGGGCGCTGAAAGAAGTAAAACGATACTTTTTTCAGCGCCTTTGTTATTGGAGTAATAATTCACCACACTAGTTCAAAGTCTTGGTCTTGAAATATTCTATTCTTTCACACAAGAAACTGGAGACCATAGATTCTTCTTCTCTATTACCACAGTTCCTCCATTATCTAAGTTTTCAAAGCACTTCTCTATAATAAGTTTATTGGCTTGATGATGTGTATTAATCTTGTAAAACATGACACCGCCAATCGTAAGAATAGCGACACTTGCGATTATGATCATAATCGTATTCAATTTGTTTTTGTTCAATTATGACATCTCCTTCCACTTTATCAAGATTAGCATATAGATAGAGTAAAAGGCTACAGGGGTAGATATCTATGGACAAACAAAATAGCCGGTTTAGGTGGGTTGTATTTGCTTCTGTATTGTTTACTTATTTATTAATGTCTAGCCAACGAACGGCTCCAGGGTTGATAACCGATCAAATCATGTTAGATTTTAATGTAACAGCAACAACGATTGGGTTATTGATAAGTATTCAATTTTTTGTGTACACCGGACTGCAAATTCCAATGGGGTTTTTGGCGGATCGCTATGGACCGAATTTTTTTCTTATTATGGGAGCGATGCTGACAGGTATAGGAACTATCATTTATAGCCTTGGCACGCATGAATGGATTTTATTCTTTGCCAGAGTTTTGATCGGGACGGGGGATGCGACCATCTGGGTTAATATGGTGTTAATATTGAGCCACTGGTTTAATGCTAAGGAGTTTACTAAGTTAATTGGTATTACAGCAATGACAGGAAGCCTCGGCTTTCTTTTGGCGACTGTTCCATTCTCTTTGTTAATTGACTTCCTAGGATGGAGGACAGCGTTTTTTTCAGCAGGACTACTTTTATGCTTATGTGCGATTCTCCTATATTTTGTACTATTAGAAAAACCAAAAGAAAAATTATTTATGAAAGGTGAAGTTCAACGAGAAAAATCCTTGGTTCTACTGCGAAGAATTTTTTCAACTCGGCAAGCGTGGGCGTTATTTCTTTGTCACTTTGGGATTGTCGGAACGTATGTTGGCTTTATTAGTTCGTGGGGAGTACCATATGGAATGGATGTATATGGAATGACACGTGCGGATGCCAGTCAGCTTATGATGCTCGGTCTAATCGGGGCACTTATTGGTGCTCCTCTCGGTAGTTGGATTTCTAGTCAATTAGGTACAATAAAACGGCCGTATGTTGTTGTTCACATCATTCTATTATTGAGTTGGTCAATCTTCCTTTTATTTAATGGGAATCCTCCATTTTATTTGTTAACGACTCTTTTCTTTATTATTGGTCTAGCATATGGGGCAAATGCGTTAACATTTGCTGCTGTTCGCCAATCTTTTCCGATAAGAGAATCAGGCATTGTATCTGGGTTTGCGAATACAGGTGGATTCTTAAGCGCCGTATTACTTCCTAGTATTTTTGGGAGAGTATTGGATCATGTTCAAGCTGTATCCGGTAGCATTAGCAATGGCTATTATTATGGATTCATCACTCCAGTTATCTTCTCAATGATTGGTTTGATTGGAGTACTTTTAATTAATGAAAAACGTCAGTCACAGTAATAGTTAGATATATTATGGATTTCCCGGAGCTACAAATGAATAGAAAACTACTAATGGGGCCCTTCATGTTGTATAGATTGGGTCCTTTTTTCATTAAAAGTATTATAGGTGAATGTGGAATTCATTCCTAAATTAGGTTAAAGTAATACTATGATCGAACATGGTGATTTCTATACAACTTGTGAAAATATTCGGACGTGTATAGATTTTCAACATGTTGTACAAATAAGGAGGCAAACTTAAAAATGGCAAATTTTGCAGCAATTTTATACATGGTAGATGAAGAAAAGAATAAGGAATATCGTCCACAACACCTAGAATACCTTTCTACATTAGAAAATGAGGGGAAAATCATTGCCAAGGGCCCATTCGTGGATGGAGCAGGTGGTTTAGTAGTGTATAAAGCAGAATCCTTACAAGAGGCCCAAGAATTAGCAGAGAAAGATCCATACGTTGCACTAGGGGCTCGTCGACTAGAATTACATGAGTGGAATGCTAGCTTTGCTTCACAGAATTAAGTTATTATCTAATAACTGATTTCAATCAAAATAAAACGTGAAAACCCCATACTTTCAGTGGTTTTTCACGTTTATTTTGCTTATAGTAACTTTATCATTTTTATTTAAAAATTATTGGAGTTGACGTTCTATTGATACATAAAAAAAGATTCTGGCTAGGTATTTCTATTTTTCTAATTTCTTTTATTCTCATTTTTCCCTTTCCACATCATGCCCCTTTAGGAGAAAGTATATTTAAATTACTTGGCATTCCACCTTATTCTAGGATGGTAACAGAAACTGGATTGCATTATGTCGGTCTTACAAGCATTCTGCTATTATTCATCAGTCTCTTTATACTTAATTCCGCTTGTCACAAATGGAACACACGCATCATAGTCGGAAGTGTTGTGACTTATTTTCTTTTACCGATGATTATCATCTCAACATACCAAATGACCGTAGCTTCAAGTATTTATGCGTTATCCTATGAACGTAATATGAGTGAGTGCACATACGCTACTGATGAATCTAAACTAGAAAAAAAGATAGAGTGCTTACTTCCAATAATAAATAACCGAAATAAGGAGATTTCCTTTGAGATTGAATTACGAGAAAGAAAATTTGAAGACGTACCGAGCTATTCACTTCTCAATCAAGCTGGACCCCATATCGTAACTCTTTATCATAGAGAAGAAAAGGTAATTAAGCTAGTAGCGGTTATTGATATCTCCAATCAAGAGAACTATTATTACTCTGGAACTGCGAAAGGGATCGATATTATATTGAGAGATTCGAATGGGAATGAGAGAAGACTGTAGGGTTTTTCAGGGTCAGTCTTGATCATTACAGATATTTCTATTGAACAAGGGGCAAAATCAAGAAAAAAATATAACTGATAAAGAAAAGCAACTTGCGCATATGATATAATCATCATAGTAGATTTAAAAAAGAGGTGATTAAATGGATAATGAACAGGTTCTCAAAATCATCTTAGAACGATTTGATAAAGTAGACCTTCAGTTTAAAGAGGTGTTAAATAGACTTGACAAAATAGAAAAAAGCCAACAAGAAGATGTTAAAGGTACTCTTCATTTAATTTCTAAGAAGGTTGACGGAATTATGTATGACGTTGATTATTTAAGTGAAAAAACAGGGAAACACGATACAAAAATTAATAGTCTCGAGAAGAGAATTCAGTCCTAACACAAGGACTGAATTTTTAATTTCAGAAAAATTTATTGTATTCATGCTATTAAAAAAGTGTGAAAAACTAATATTTGGAGATGCAAGAAGGAACGAGTTAGCGAATTTTGTCGAAATGCAAATATACTGAGGGTTTCGCAAATAAAAATGAGATTTCGCAAAAATATCTCGTTTTTCGCAAATAAAATATAAGTCGCAAATAAGGCCGCTGAAAATCACACTTTTCAGCGGCCTTGTTGAATTGTAATGATAAGCTGTTAATTCTATAAATTTAGATTTGTTATATCATTCTCCGCTCTGATTTACGAATGATACTTTATAAAAAGAGTAATTTAGGAAGAAAAACCAATAATAAGGAGGAATAATTATCTGGAGGTATCTCAAATGAAAAAGTATCAATTCCCCGAGGGTTTTTTATGGGGAGGAGCAACTGCTGCTAATCAAATAGAAGGCGGATTTAATGAAGGGAATAAAGGACTAAATATAGCTGACGTTCTTCCAGGTGGAAAGGAGCGTTATGAGATATTAATGAATCCAGGGTTTGACTTTGAAATCGATACTGAACGCTATTATTATCCAAACCATGAAGGAATTGATTTTTATCATCGGTATGAGGAAGATATAGCGTTATTTGCTGAAATGGGCTTCAAGGCATTTCGAATGTCTATTGCTTGGACACGAATTTATCCAAATGGTGATGAGCTAGAGGCAAATGAAGAAGGTTTAGCTTTTTACGATCGAGTGTTAGATGAATTACATAAATATGGGATTGAACCAGTCGTAACGATTTCTCACTATGAAATGCCACTGCATTTGGTGAAAGAATATGTTGGTTGGAGAAGCCGAGAAGTAGTGACATTCTTTGAACGGTATGTAGAGACAATTTTCAAACGTTACAAAAATAAAGTGAAGTACTGGATGACGTTTAACGAAATCAATAGTGGTTTGAAGATGCCGATTCAAGGTCTTGGTTTTTCGGTTCAAAAAGAAGAGGATAAGTACCAGCCTACGTTCCAGGCTTATCATCATCAATTTGTAGCAAGTGCGATAGCAGTTAAAGCTTGCCATGAGATCATTCCTAATTCTCAAATTGGCTGTATGATTCTCTTCGCACCTGTTTATTCATTTGATAGTAATCCTGAAAACGTCATGCATGCCCTACAAGAAGAACAGCTTTTCAATTACTATTGTGCAGACGTGCAAGTACGGGGCGAGTATCCAGTGTTCATTAACAGATATTTTAAAGAGCATAATATCGAGTTAGACATTCAGGATGGTGACTTAGAATTATTAAAGGAAGGCGTTGTTGATTACATCGGCTTTAGTTATTACATGTCTCGTACGGAGAAGAAAGTAAAGACAGATGCAGAAGCGACACAAGGAAATATTATTGGTGGTATAAAAAATCCATTCTTACAAGCAAGTGACTGGGGATGGGAAATTGATCCCGTAGGATTACGTATCAGCCTTAACAAATTATATGAACGCTACCAAAAGCCATTATTTGTTGTTGAAAATGGGTTAGGAGCATATGACAAAGTAGAAGAAGACGGCACGATCAATGATGATTATCGTATTGACTACCTTCGTGAGCACGTTAAAGCAATGGGTGAGGCTATTGAAGATGGAGTTGAATTAATAGGCTATACGAGCTGGGGCTGTATCGATATGGTAAGTATGTCGACAGGTGAGTTTTCTAAACGATATGGTTATATTTATGTTGATAAGAACGACGATGGCAGTGGCACATTAAAACGCATCAAGAAAGAATCATTTTTCTGGTATAAGGACGTCATAGCATCCAATGGACAAACCTTATAAAGGACCTATACAAAAGAAGAATGCTTATTAGCATTCTTCTTTATGTATTTTAACGAATAATTTAGTTCTCTCTTAGGCTGACTAGAAGTTCTTTTATTTCAGATAGGTCTTCTTCAGTAAATTTCTGTTGGTTGTAATAGTCTTCTGCAGATGTTAACACGTCTGTCTCTAAATCTTCAAAGCGATAATCCAGAAACTTATGAAACATATGCTCTTGAAAAGAAGGGTCAGGATTAAATTTTTGTATGATTTGATAGAGTGTGGTCGGATTTAAGTCACGTACATTCGGTGAGTTAATCAATTATTCATTCGCCTCCTTATCATTTTACTTTAACTAATGATTAGCTTTTTCAAACATTTCACTTATTATTTGTTCATTTATTAGGGAAAATTTAGATCGCTCAAAAAGTACATAGAATCCTTCATTAGACTAAAAATACGAAAATAAACGTAAAAAATGGAGGAACTAACATAATGTTTAAAAACGTTTTTGGTACATTACAAAAAGTTGGTAAAGCATTAATGCTACCTGTTGCATTATTACCTGCTGCAGGTCTTCTACTAGCATTCGGTAATGCTTTTAAAAACCCAGATTTGTTAAGACGAATTCCAGCTTTAGAAGCCGGGTGGTTTCAACTAATAGCTGATGTTATGGAACAAGCGGGGGGAATTGTATTTGCGAATTTACCAATTCTCTTTGCCGTTGGTGTTGCGGTTGGCTTGGCTGGTGGAGATGGTGTTGCTGGTCTAGCAGCCTTAATTGGTTATCTCGTTATGAACGTAACGATGGGTGTTTTATTAGGAGTAACCGCAGATTCAATAGTAGCCGATCCATTCTCATACGCGAATGTGTTAGGGATTCCAACACTACAAACCGGCGTATTTGGAGGGATTATCATTGGTTTATTAGGGGCCTATATGTTTAATCGGTTTTACAATATTGAGTTACCTCAGTATTTAGGCTTCTTTGCTGGGAAGCGGTTTGTTCCAATTGCAACTGCAGTTTCTGCACTTCTTCTAGGTATATTAATGATCTTTATTTGGCCTCCTGTCCAAGTCGGGTTAAATGCCTTTTCTTATGCGATGGTTGATGCAAACCGAACAGTATCAGCTCTTATCTTTGGTATTATTGAGCGAGCACTAATTCCATTTGGACTACATCATATTTTCTATGCTCCGTTCTGGTTTGAATTTGGACAATATACAGATACCGCTGGTCAATTATGGCGTGGGGATCAGCGTATTTTCTTCGCTCAACTTCGAGATGGAGTGGAGCTTACTGCCGGAACGTTTATGACAGGGAAATTCCCATTCATGATGTTTGGTCTTCCAGCTGCTGCATTAGCGATGTATCATATGGCAAAGCCTGAAAAGAAAAAAGTCGTTGCTGGTATTATGGGGTCAGCAGCTTTGACATCCTTTTTAACAGGGATTACAGAGCCGCTTGAATTTACCTTTTTATTCGTTGCACCAGTGTTATTTGCGATTCATGCAGTATTTGCTGGTTTGTCTTTTATGGTCATGCATATTTTAGATGTAAAAATAGGGATGACCTTTTCAGGTGGGGTTATCGATTATCTCTTATTCGGGGTACTTCCAAATCGTACCGCATGGTGGCTAGTAATTCCAGTAGGTCTAGTCTTTTCAGTCATTTATTACTTTGGATTTAGATTTGCGATTAAGAAGTTCGATCTCAAAACACCAGGTCGCGAAGATGATGTCTCATCTGATAATGCGGTATCAGGACCTGTTGGAGATTTACCTTTTGAAGTCTTAGCTGGAATTGGCGGGAAAGATAACATTAAGCACTTGGATGCTTGTATTACTAGGCTTCGTATAGAAGTTCACGATATTAAGGGTGTTAACAAAGAACGATTAAAAGCTCTCGGAGCATCAGGAGTCCTTGAAGTAGGTAATAATATTCAAGCTATTTTTGGTCCTAAATCAGACATATTAAAAGGGCAAATTCAAGATATCATCAGTGGAAAAACTCCACAACCGGTAAAAAAAGATGAAGAGCCAAAGGAAAGCAAACGACCGATTAGTGGAGATGATAGCTTTGAGTTTGTCTCTCCGATAAAGGGAAAAATTATTCCATTAGAAAAGGTTCCTGACCAAGTCTTTTCACAAAAAATGATGGGTGATGGCTTTGCGATTGAACCAACTGAAGGGATTGTCGTTTCTCCTGTAGACGGGAAAATAGTCAATTTATTTCCGACAAAACATGCGATTGGAATTGAATCAAATGAAGGGATAGAAATCTTAATTCATTTTGGAATTGATACTGTGAATTTAAAAGGTGAAGGATTTGAGACGTTCGTAAAGCAAGGGGATGAAGTAACGAGCGGACAAAAGCTATTAGGAGTAAACATCGAGTATGTTAGTAGGTTTGTACCATCAGTTACGACTCCAATTATCTTTACGAACTTGCAAGAACAGCAACAACTTCAAATTCTAAAAGAAGGACCTGTAGAACTTGGAGAGAAAAATATAATTCAAATTAAGTCATGATAATTAAGGGTCAGCACAGGTAATCTTAAACTAATAAGAGCGCAAATCATTCGAGTGGTTTGCGCTCTATTTTTGCTAATAGAACGTCTGACTTGAGATTTCCATTATTGATCCATTTAAGAATAATTAATGGTAGAATATAGATAGTGTTTCATTCAAGGCTAGGAGGAAGATGTCTATGAGAAAAAGAGTTCATTTCTTATCTCATGTGTTAGCAGTGGGATTCTTCACTTTAATGGTTGTTATAGACTTCTTCCCTGATATAGGCATCAATATGTCGATAGGGGTAGGAGGGGTTGTTACCTTTATTGGGTTAGCCGTTCTCACTCGACAAAAGGGAGAGCCAGTCTTCCATTCAAGCAGACAAGAACTTATTTATACTGTACTTTCGGGTATTTACTTTTTCTCATTATTACTATTGCTAAGTTTACTTGGGGGAGTCTCTCAGAATGGTATTGGATTAACTAATCCAGTCCTATGGGGGCTATATTTGCTAGGACTTCTTGTTTCCTACAACAAGTATAAGAAAGAGTTACAGCAAGGAAGTAACGGAGAAAGGGAGACTTTTCAATGAGTTCTTACTGTGAGATGGTATCCCTATGCTTATAAGAGCGCAATAAAAGAAGCGATAGCAACACACAGCTATCGCCTCCTTTCCTTTTTGGTAGCAGTATCTCACCTAAGCTAAGTTGGAGACTTTTCTGCTCTACCAGACTTAATAAGCCAGTTATGTTGAATTACCTCAGTGAATGTCAATAACACTGCTGTTAGAATTGCCCCAAAGATTGTGACAGAGGCAGTAGGAAAGATTAGGGAAACAAAATAGACAATTAAGACGGCTGATACAAAATCAGTAAGGGTACTTAACCAAAAAGTGCCTTTTCTTAAAATAAATATTTCCATCGTATGTGCTAAAACGGCAAGAACGAGTCCGACAATAATTGCTTGAAATACATTGGCATAATAAACATTTGGGAATATAAGAAAAGCAATCATAACAGTAATAGGACAGATAAAAACTTTCAACACAAATCCAAGCATTCCAATTCACCTCCTTAATAAGCTTATTATTTCTAATTTGTGTTTTTTTATTATCACCCGACAGAAGACTCCCTCTTCAGCCCAACGATACATCGGTATTGAAAGTAATAAAAGTAATAAGGTTTACTTCAGTAAAATAAGGTATATTATATTTGTTGAAGAGATTCTCTTTAAAGACAAGAAAAGTAGGTGAACAAAGTGGGAAAATATCAATTGGATGCCAAAAGTCATTGTGACAAAGTTTCATGAAAAACAGACGCCTGCCAAATTTGATAAAAAGCAGCAACTTGAAAAAATACGTGCGGAGTATTTGAAAAAGAAGCAAAAACAAACAGATAAATAATATGAATGAAAACATAGGAAGACTAAAATCTCCCTATGTTTTTCTTATTCGAAGTTTGACTTCGCCAGCAGAAATTCTTAACACATTATCAAGAAATAAAACGTTGCAAGTTGCAAGGTCAATGAAATAATTTATAGAACTAACAACTGGAACATTTTTGTTGTTACATAAAAGAGAAGGACAATATCCAAATGATTCCAGTCAAATAATTACATTTGAAGCTTCTGTTAATAAGGAGTGACATTCTTTCTTATTCAACAAACGGAGGCTTTACTAAAACACCAATGGTTTGAAGTAATTCAAAATGATATAATTAGATAAAATATTCATGAAAGAGGTGATGGACATCATGAATACTGCTAAGGAACGGTTACTAAAAATTATTGATGAAATTCCAGAGCAAGAAGTCGATAAAATTTTAGACTTTGCTGAATATTTAAAGGCAAAAAAAGAAAGAAGTTTATCAGAAGATTTAACCAAAGCGAGCGAAAGTAGCATTGATTTTTGGGATAATGATATAGATGATGAGGTTTGGAATGATGCATAAACAAGGTGACATTGTTTTAATTCCAGTACCATTCAGTGACTTATCAAATAGAAAACAACGTCCTGTTCTCATTATTTCAAACGATGATTATAATCAGATGACTGGTGATATTCTTGTTGTTGCTATTACATCACAATTAAAAGACCTTGATTATTCAGTCGTGATTGAACAAAAAGACTTAGACGAAGGTACTCTTAAAGTTACATCAGCAGTGAGAGCAGACAAAGTTTATACACTTTCTAAAGGAATTATCAGAAAAAGATTTGGCAAAGTGAACACAGAAGTATTAAATAGTGTACGAATTAAAATAGAAAACTTAATAAAATAGTAATTAATACTTGTGTAGATGGGCTGCGATAAGCAGTCCTTTTTGGTAAGCAAATGGGGCTACCCAAAGTGTTTTAATTTGTAATTGGTTCAGCCATCGCATATGGAGGGGTAATTGTCAGTAGTTCTGTGACAACTGTTATTGGATTTATGCTCATTTTATTGAGCTTAGTAATAATGTTCTTTCGTGCAGAAAATAAGAGAGAATCAGTAAAGTATTCAATTCTCTCTGTATCAGTGGTAACATATGTATTTTTCTTTTACATTTATTGAAGTAACGGGAACGAAGAGTTTTATATAAAATGTGGTATTTAGGCTGAGGAGCGATTAACTTGTATTTATATCATAAAGTAATGAAACAAGATAGCGGTGTCTATATAAGCCCACAGAGTACCTTAGAGAAAGGATTGAACGTTAGCACAGTAACAAGGTGGTACACAAATGGCGGTAGCTTATTCCCTGATATTACAGACCATTACAAACCGATAAATTCACCAAAATAGATTGATTTTAAAATTGCATTTGGTGCAGAGTTTGAGCCACCTACCAAACCTTATTTTAGATTTGATAAATTCACCGATAAGATATTAGTTTTTAATGCTTGTTCCTTTACGTATGTTTCCGTTCCATCTGGTCTAATTATTCGATGTTCCACTTCGAAAGGTAAACCATTCCATGAATTTTGAACTTCTTCATTAACAAAATCTCTTTCTTCAGGTGGAATCATTTTCAAGTATTTTTCATAAAAAGTAATTTATATTTCATAAAAATATCTACCATTATTTCACATTTAAGATTTATAATAAATTTAAATTAGCTAGTTTCCGGACATCATAATAGTAGAGAAGAGGTATGATTATATTGTTTAAACTACTTTATAAGCCTGATTTTCAAATTCCCTCCAATGGAATTGATGAGATTGAAGAATTGGTAGTAGGTGGCGTGAATCAGAATATTTTAATTCAATCTTATAATAAATCGAATCCTATTTTATTATTTTTACATGGTGGGCCTTCTTTGCCATTCCCTGGTATCTCATCAAGGGGCAGAGACTATACAATCGTCACGAACACAAAAAAACTTGTGGAAAATTATACATTGGTATTTTGGGATCAGAGAGGGACAGGAAAATCGTATAGCAAAAACATACCTCAAGAAACTATGAACTTCAGTCAATTTGTTGAAGATGGAAATGAAATTACAGATTACCTTATTAGTAAATTTAATAAGGAGAAGATATACCTTGCAGGTCACTCTTTTGGCTCACTGATAGGCATGTACCTAATTTACCAATATCCAGAGAAGTTCTATTCTTACATAGGTTTATCACAAATTATTGATTGGACAGAAAATGATAGATTGAGTTTGAAATGGCTTAAAGAGGAGGCAGAAAAAAGAAAAGATTTTAAAGCTATGAAAGAGCTTTCAGCTGTTGGTCAACCTCCATATATAGAAAGCTTCGAGCAATGGGGGGTATTAAGGAAATGGCAAATGAAATATAAAACAATGTTTTATTCTGATGATGAGACTAAAATTCCTGGACTATTTAAAATTGCCTCGGATATGTTTTTTTCTAAAGACTATAGTTTTGGGGAAATAGTAAATACATTTTATAAAGGATTTAAACTGATTTATACAGTTGAATTTATAAGGAATATTCCATCTATTAATATCCAAAAAGATATTTTAAGTTTAGAAGTACCAGTTACTTTTATTCACGGTAAAAAAGATGTCCATGTACACTCTGAACCTTTAATTTCTTTTTCAAAAAGTATCAAAACAGAATATCAGCCACGAATTATATGGGCTGAAAAATCATCGCATGTGTTTCATCCTGATGACACTAAAAAAATAGAAAATATAATAATAGAAGAATTAAGATATTCATTAAATTAAGATGAGAGAATTACAATTTAGATATAGTGTTAGTCACATCGGAGGACTAAAGAGCTTGTCGAAGATGAAAAGCCATTTGATTATTTACCTGAATGGGAGCAAAAAATAGAAGACATTACATCTAGTACTATTTTAAGATGTTGAGGTGCCATGAATATGAATATTCAATTCCATGACCATATATACTCTGTAACATATAACGGTGAAACCATCTCTTTGTTACGTAAAGAGTATGCTCTTTTAAAATATTTATACAATCATGTAAATATTTATTTTACTAGAGGTGAATTACTCGATGCTGTCTGGACTCTAGAAAATCCGAGTGACCGTACAGTTGATGATCATATTTATCGACTTAGAAAAAAACTTAGACCTTGGCAACATACTTTGAAGATTGAAACAGCTAAAGGGTTTGGTTATCGATTTACTGTAAAAACACCTGTAGAGGAGCCATCTCCATTCGTAAATGACAAAGAGTTTAAAGATTTGGCAGCGCATTTATTAGCTAAATACCATCTATATGGTCAAGGTGAAGCACTTAAGACCATCATCCAACAGAAATCACTTGGGATAGAAGCAGATAAATCATTTCAAATATCTTTATTTCTAAACCAGGGAGATATCTGGAGATTTGTAAAGACGGATGATATTAGTTTTTCCGAAAAAGTCCTTATTTTATTTTACCTTTATATGCTTGTGGAAGAAAAGCGAGGAAAAGTACTCCCATTCTATGAAAAAGCTTTGCAAAAGAATCTATTTTCTGAAGAGACATGTGATGAAGCTTTCCTATTAGCACCGATTTATTTCGCTATGTTTTCTAGAGAGTATAAGAAAGCGGCAGAGTACTTAGAGCAATCAGAGAGAATCGTTACATCTAAAGAGCATGGTTTTTATTCTTTCCTGAGGTTAAGTGGCTTGATGTTGTCCTTATGTGCAGGAGAACATAAGAGAGTTATGGAAAGGATAGAAGAAATGGAGAACTTTTTCCTTAAGAAGCCATATCAAAGAGAAATGGGTCTGTTTTATATTCTTAAAGGCCTTTTTGCTATTCAAATGGGAGATAAGAAGAGAGGTAGAAAAGATATAGACCAAGGAATGGAGATTATACGTAAAACGCGATTTATGTCCCATGTTTTTTTAGGTCTCAATACGTGTTTATTCTTTTTTCAGTATCATATTGATGACCCTTTAACGTATGACATGATAAAGAAAGAATGGAAAGTGTTAGCTAAAGAATATCATTTTGAAAAATTAAAGCAAGAAATTGAAGCCCAACTTCGTTATAACCTTTAAAAAACTCTATTAAAATCTCATAGACAGTTAAAATATTATGCAACTAATGCGTGTCGGTATTCTACAGATGCGCGTTTTTTTATCATAAGGTATATTTAGAAAAGTTGTAGCCTCTGATATTCCTCTGACATTCACTCATTATGATAAAAGTATACCGAAAAGAAATGAGTGATACACAGATGACACATTCTTCTATATTGAAAAATACTATTTTTATGCGCATGTTTAGCTCCTATTCCATTTCTATGTTAGGGCGCTGGTTTGATATGGTCGCCATTATGATTTTATTTGGCTATGTGTGGGAAGTGGAGCCATTAATCATTGCGCTCATCCCTGTTGCTTATGCCTTACCTCATGCACTACTTAGCCAATTTGCCGGCATTTTGGCAGATAGAAATAGCAAAATTAAATTGATGGTTATAGCTGATGTATTAACAGCTGTATTTACAGTTGCTTTATTTTTTGCGCCACATCCATGGGTAGCCCTTACCATTTTACTGCTGCGGGCCACGTTAACTGTCATCCATTATCCGGCTCAGCAAGGGTTGATCAAAGATGTTGTAGAGGAGAAGCTAATTGTAAAAGCGGTTACGCTAAATGGGACAATGAATGAATTCACGAAAATTATGGGGCCCTTTATTGGAGGTTCTTTGGCTGCTGCGTTTTCTCCAAAATTATGTATTCTTATCAATGCCTTTGCTTATTTCATATCCGCCCTTATTCTATTGACCATTATTAAAAATAAACAAACTCAAGAAAAGTCAGCTGTAGACAAGGAAATGTGTTCTCAAACTCCCTTTTGGACTTCTTGGTGTGAGGGATGGTTGGCTGTTTTGAACAATAGAATTCTGGTGGTCAGCTTTGCTTTTTCTATCGTTGGGTATATAGGGATTCAAATAGTTGATGTTCAAATCATAGTCTTGTTTAGAGAGATTGCACCTAGTCGGCCTGAGCTGATTGGTTGGTTAATGGCCGCTTCTGGAGCAGGCGCATTCATTATGATGTTGGTTATGAACAAATACAACAAAGTAAAATCTTATGGCTGGACTTTTGGAGGGAGTCTCTCATTAATTGGCGTTGGTTTTGGAGGAGTCGGCTTTTTATATGTAGGGATCCCAAGTTATGTACCCATTATCTTAGGGTTTATCGCAGGTTTAGGTGTTGGATTGTTCACTGCTGGAATCAGTTATCTATTACAAAAAGAAAGCACCAAAGAGAATATTGGACGGATTTCAGGTATTTATAATTCGTTAACTGGAATGATTGTTTTGGTAGCACCATTAATAGGTGGAATTCTGATCAGCTTATGGAAGGTGAGTACAGTATATCAAGCCATTGGTATTTCCCTTACCATTATTGGGTTCACGGGAATTGTATTGAAACGTATTTTATGGAGACATGGAGTTAATGACGGGGAGAAAGCACATTTAAACTTTGTAGAGAGCACTCAGTCAATAGAAAATTAGTCAATCTAGATATATTAGTGAATTAAAATTAAACAATATTATTCTACAATCTGGAATTATTGATGAAGTCGTTTTCCTTGGCTTATTAACGGAAGCAATAGGTTTACAGTTGTTGGCGAGATGGAATAAGAAGCAAGAGATTAAAGGAGGTTTGTAAGGGGATTACTATGAGAGTTTACGTTAAAACCCGTACTCATTTGTGAGAAGAGCACCTAATAAATGCTTTTCATTGCTGTACATCGACACTACCATAAAGAGCCGCTTACTCCAAAAGTAATCGGCTCTTTCCTATTAAAGGAATAAATCAAAGAAAATAAAGTGATGTTCATACTCAGTTGGTATTTTAAGTGTATGGATAGGTAATCCTAAGTTATTAAAAAGAACTAAAGAGAGTTTATATAATTGAGGTGAAATTTTGATACGCTTTGGAATAGTAGGAACTAACTGGATAACGGACATTTTTCTAGAAGCTGCCTTTCAAGTTGATGATTTTACTCTATCTGCCGTTTATTCAAGAACGAAAGAAAAAGTAGAACAATTTGCACAAAAGTATTCATTGGAAAATACGTTTACATCCCTAGAGGAAATGGCTACAAGTGATCTAATCGATGCTGTATATATTGCTAGTCCTAACTCATTTCATGCTTCTCAGGCCTGTTTGTTTATGAACAATGGCAAACATGTCCTTATAGAAAAGCCAATGGCTTCGAATGTAAAAGAAGTTCAAATGATGATTGAAGTAGCAAAGAAAAACAACGTTCTATTAATGGAAGCTGTTAAATCAACCTTTGTCCCGAACTTTCAAGCAATAAAAACTCAATTACATAAGTTAGGACCAATACGAAAATTTGTCGCATCTTATTGTCAGTACTCTTCTCGCTATGATGCATATAAAAATGGAGTAATACTAAATGCGTTTGATCCTGCTTATTCTAACGGTTCATTGATGGACATTGGTATTTATTGTATTTACCCTTCTGTTGTATTATTTGGTAAACCTAAGCATGTGAAAGCAAGTGGCTATCTGTTATCATCTGGAGTTGATGGAGGAGGAAGCCTTCTACTAGAATACGAAGAAATGCAAACAGTTGTAATACATTCTAAAATAACAAACTCCTCACTTCCTTCAGAAATACAAGGAGAGCTTGGTACGATGATTATTGATAAACTAAATCCTCCTGAAAAAGTAGAAATAAAATATCATGATAGCACGTGCGAGGTTTTATCGCAGCCTCAGGTAAGTAACTCGATGTATTACGAGATTGCACATTTCATTCATTTACTTAAGAGCAACAAGTCAAAATCAGAGTTGAACTCCCACCAAACTTCCCTACAAACTGCGATGATTTTGGAAGAAGCAAGGCGACAAATTGGTGTGGTCTATCCAGCCGATAGGAATTAATTTGTTAGAGCTATAAATTTCATAGTAGACTCTGATAAGAATATGGAATAATTTAGGATGTGAGGGTTGCAATTTTGTAATCCTCTTTATTTTACAATTAGGTTAACAAATTGATAGCCTGAAAAGGAAAGTAGCAGCTCTGCACATTGCATATTAGGAAATTTATAAAACGGTTTCTTAACAAATAAGGTCAGATTAGAGTAAGCACCTTTAGATTCTTATTTGTTTACCATCAAACTTTGTGAAAGTAAAGCCCTTAAAATCCTCGTTATACGTTTTCCTGTAATCACGAAGGATTTCGATCGCTATTGCTTCTCCAAGTCTTAACCCATTAATACCGCTCGAACGGTAGTGTACGCCAGCTGCATCCCGCCCTATCGATATATTATAAGCAAGTTTATTTAACTCTCCTCCAATAGTAAGAGTCCCATCAAAAGACATTAAAGATAGCCCATCACTACTTGCTACGACAGGTTCGGGAATAACAAAACTTTCATTAAAAAACGCTTTTAGCATTGTTACCGTTGCCCCTATAAAACTAGAATGTCCTGCTGGGTAGGAAGGATGGGTAGGACTGCCTTCCGGATATGCCTGTGGCAGCAGGTATGTGCCATATCTTTCAAAAGTTAACGCTAATGCTTCGGAACTAAGGACCTCGTGATGGATAGGGTAATCAGCAGCTCCCGTTAATTTATTATGAATACGACCGCCGAACGCCTCCGGACGAAAACGCCGGTGGACAAGCCATTTTTGAAACCATGCTGCTAGTAAAGCTGGGCGAGCGGCTCTCGTCACAAAATCTAAAGCGTGTGGCGCACCAAAAGTGGCCAATCCAACTTGGGTGTCAGAATCAAGGTAAGGATTATTTGGATCTATTGCTTCTGGACCATACTCTAGCAAGATAAAAAAAGTACCTAAAGCACTTTCTACAGAAACATCATTATGAACATACTGTCCTAAATCTCGGTGATTTCGAATATACCGAGGCGTAGGGTCAAAATTACTACTCGTTGGAGGAGCTTCTCCATTTTGAACCGCTAACCAGTCTTCATAGGAGGTTAAATGATCATCTCCGCCTACAGTTGTACGATAGCGTTGAACAATATTTGTTCCAACATAAGGGATATTTTTCCATAGAAACTGGGAGACGTATGGTCCGACCAAAGCTCCTGGAAGGTTTTCACGGTATAAGGTCTGAGGTGTAACTTGGCCATTGATTTTTGGGCCGCGAAAACGGGATAAGCTAGATAGTTCCTGAGTAGCCGCAATTGTTAGAGGGTTAGTTTCATATTCATTGAAGGGAACATCTCTAGTAAGTGCCTGCCAATAATCTTCAACCATTTCACCAGCTAATTGTGCACTACTAAAGGGTGGAGGAGGCGCAAGAACCAATTGGTGGCTATCAGGTCCCACTAATTCATAAGCATAAGCAGCCTGTGGGTTGACAAGCTTTCTAGCACCTCCAAGTGGAATATTCTCAAAATTATTGGGGTCCCCTGAATCTAATGCGGCAATATATTTATTGTATGCATTCAGGTCTACCTCGCCCAGTTCATTGTGGGGTAATCCCTTGGAGTAATTAGCAATTTTTTTAGGAAACCTTTTTGAATCCCCATTACTTAGATGTTGCCGTATTGGTACTTTTTTATAGAATAAGGCCGCTTTCGTTCGGATTCTAAAGGCCTTAAACTTTCTCTGAGAAAGGGACAGTGGTCCTAATACTCGTACAGGCTTATATTTCTTCAAAAGTATCACACCTCTTCTGTCTGTTTTCTTTATCCGTATATTAAGTTTATGAGTAAGTACCAAGGGTATGAACTGAAAGCCTAGTGAAATCGTAGATATTTGGAGACCATGGAAATGGTTCGTGTCCCTGCCTGCTTCAATAAATTTACAAATATAATAATCGTTCATTTGCATGTAGGAAAAGAACACTAACAATTAAAGGAGAATGAAAATTGAATACTATATATCACGAAAATTATCATCGAAATAATTCAAGATGAAAGAATTCTGCCAGGTCTAGGTTTAGGCGGCCCAGGTTTTGGTATAGGTAGACCATTTGACGATTACTGTGCAGCAACTAAAAAGGATAGGTTAAGCATATATAATTACAGCCCTCCTACCCTTCTTCTTTTACCTTTTATAATGCGTCACCTTATATTTTAGGCTTATTATAAAAGGTTTTAATTATTTAATTGACATTTAATATATCCCCTGGATCTTTGCCCATCACAGTGACATCTTAATAACTTTCTTATAATAAATCACAGATAGAATGCAGAAAACCGAGTAAAGTGCTGCATACAATCCCATGACAATAATCATCGGTGTCCATAGCTCTGTACCGAAAAAGAACCAGCCTGATTTGACGGCAAAGTAGCTGTGCAAAAGGCCAACTACAAGAGGAATACCGAAATTGAATAGCTGCTTTCCTAGTATTCCTTGCAGAAGATCTTTTTGTGTAAAGCCTAGTTTTCGCAGGATTTTGTAATTTGGTTGTTCTTCGTCGCCTTCTTCTACTTGTTTAAAATAAAGAATACATCCTGATGTGATCAAGAAGGTGAGGCCGAGGAATCCGACACTGAACATCATAAAGCCCATATTCATTTTTTGCTGGCGAGCTTCGGAGTATTGAGAGCTATTGCCAAAGTCTTGACTGAGTGTCATGCTGTGAAAAAGTGTATCAGCTGCTTCCACTGTTTCTCTATCATTTAATGTAAAGCCAATATAGATAGAGGAATCTAGCTGAATCTCTGGATTTATATCATTTTCGAGTGCTGTAAATGTCGTTTCATTCACAATAGCTGCAGGCAATCCTCCAGTAAAATATAGAGGCAGCACACTATCATTAAGTAATCCGGTATACTCTTGACTGAAAGCTGTCGTGAGTCCGTGGAAAGTGAGTGTTCCTGAATCTTGCAAGTTTAACAGCGTCCGCATCACATCACTAAATCCAGAGAATACCGTTTCGTATTGAGTTACTACAATGTCTTCTACATGACGGTCACTCATAACGGCCATTCTCATTTTGCTTCCGTAAAACGGCAAGTTCTCTATCTCACTGCCCATAATTTCTTGGATATCAACTTCCACTTGAAGTACATCAATCTTTTGTTCACTGTAGGAAATACCGCTTTCCTTTAATACCTCACCGAAAGCCTCTGCATCCTCTGTTGTGATAAATGCGAAATCAGTTGGTGCAGTGTTCTCGGCATTTTTCTCAGCTGAATAGTAGGAGATATAGCTTAAGGAGAGAAGACCGATTGCAAGTGCTGATACGGTGGTGATAATGGTAAGCAGCATCGCATTTGATTTCATGCGAAACATGATTGAAGATAGTGACATTACTTGATTAATGTTTAAGTATCCGCCTTTATTTTTTCTAATTATGTTAGCAATAAAGCATACAGAACCTTTGTAGAAAAAATAAGTCCCGATAATCACAGACGCTAAAATAAAGATCATCGCAAAGAATAGGTTGTTCATCGAAACAAAACTTCCATCAAAAAGCCTCGCCGATACATAGTAACCAGCCACTATTAATGTTATCCCAAGAAGCCCAAACAAGATTTCTACGATCGAAATCTTTTTCACTCTGCTTTCAGTTTTGCTCTTCACATGAAATAGCGACAAGATGCTTTGATTCTTAATAAAGAGATAGTTCATTAGCGAGATCAAAAGATAGATAGCGCCGAATACGAGCAATGTTTGGATAAAGGCATGGCCAGAAAAATAGAGAGAGGCAACGGCATCAACGCCCGTTATTTTAAATAAGGTCATGGCTACTAATTTTGAAACGGCAAAGCCGATAAACGTTCCGATTAATAGTGAGCCAAAATAGAGTAGTAAGTTTTCAGCACTTAGGATAATGAAAATACGGTTTTTCGTCATTCCAATGAGCTGATATAAACCAATCTCGCTACTGCGTCTTTTAATAAATAAATTATTTGCATATAAAAGAAACACGGCCACAATCGCGATAAGGAGCACAGATGCTGTCCTGATGGCGGCTATTCCTCTAATCGAACCAGATGCCCCGTCTATTGAAGGATCATATTGCAAGGTGACGAACGCAAAGTAGAGGGCGGCACTAAAGATGAGAGCAAACACATATAAATAATAGCTCTTAAGGTTTTTTTTAAAGCTGCGGATAATAAGTTGATTAATGCTCATAGTGCACCCCGCCTAATACTCCTTGAGTCTTCATAATATCCTTTAAGAATGTGTTACGGCTTTCTTCTCCTTTGTTCAATTGGGTATAGATTTGACCATCTTTAATAAAAATAACACGGCTGCTGTAGCTTGCTGCAACAGGGTCGTGAGTAACTATCACGATGGTTGCCTTTCGCTTTTCATTTAAAGTGCTTAATTTACCTAGTAAATCAGACGCTGCTTTTGAATCAAGAGCACCAGTTGGCTCATCAGCAAATATGATACTTGGGTCGTGAATGAAAGCTCTCGCCGCAGATGTTCTTTGTTTTTGGCCACCTGATATTTCATGGGGGTATTTGTCCGCTATCTCTTCAATTCCAAGGTCTGCTGCCACCATTTGAAATTTCTCTAGTGCTTCTTTTTTGGCAGTATTTGTGATCGAGAGGGGTAATAAGATATTTTCTTTTACTGTTAACGTATCAAGTAAATTATAGTCTTGAAAAATAAACCCTAAATGATGCTTTCTAAATTCCGCGAGCTTCTTTTCTTTACTTTTAGTTAGTTCCTCACCTTCGATTTTTAAGGAGCCATGGCTTAGGCGGTCAATCGTTGATAACACATTTAGAAGAGTTGTTTTCCCTGACCCCGATGCACCCATGATCGTAACAAATTCCCCTTTTTCAATGCTAATATCAATCCCTTTTAAAACCTCTTGTCTCGTGAATTTATTTCCGTAGCTTTTATGGATTTTTTTAGCTTCAAGTAGATTCATATAAAAGTTCCTCATCTGTTAAGATACCCTTATTGTATCTATTCCTGTCCTTGAAGTCCTTTTATTATCCTAACAAAAAAGCAAAAGCGAGTGACATTTTTGTCACACGCCTAGTATCTGGAGAAATCGATTCTCTTTTGAGAAGGTAAGGGTAAAGGTTGTCCCTCTTCCAACAGTTGACCGAACGGAAATGTAAATGCCGAGTGGGGTGGCAGCCTTTCTTGCTAAGTATAAACCCATGCCTGTAGCATGTTGGTCCTGATGCTTGCTTGTTGACGTAAAGCCTTTATCGAAGATTCTTGGCACATCACGCGGGTCTATTCCGCGGCCGTTATCTGCAACAGTCAGGATCGTTTGTCCCATTTGTTCAGCCGATTGTATCGAAATTTCAGAACCATCTTTGCTGTATTTTACAGCATTTGTTAAAAGCTGACGAAGGATAAAGGACAGCCATTTCGCATCAGTGAGCACATGTGTTGAAACTAATTCTACATCAAAGCCAATACCCTTTTTTAAACACCAAGACCGCAACATATGAATTTCACTGTAAAGAATTGACTCTAGTTTTACGTTTTCAATGTACAAATCATTTTCAATGAAAGGTATACGCTTTTGATGTAGCTGTTGATCAAGCAAATAGTGGATTCTTAACCATTCATGCATGAGCTCGAATTTTGATTGGTGATCTTCCGTACGGTCAATGATGAAGCGCAGAGCTGTTAATGGTGTTTTCACTTCATGAATCCAAGAAAGCAGCTCGTCCTTCTCTTGTTCAAGGAGATGCTTATTCTTAGAGGATTCTTTTTCGAACTGATCGATTGGAGAGGTGATCTGCTTATAAATGAATGATTCAAATGGGCTATTTGGTTCAGGAAGACTTGTAATATCAGTCGTAGGATCCCGTACGTCAAGCTCTTTAAAAAATGAAGTTTCTTTGAAATAGCGAATAACGACAAACAAGGAGAAAATCACTAGTGATAGAAATACATAATAGAACATAGAGTCAATGGAAAGAGAGGGGTCTAGGTATGCAAGTATTAAAGCAATCAGCTGCAAAAGTACAATCAAACTAATCCAGCTAATTCTCTCCATCAAGAATTTCTTAATCATTTTTCCACCTGCTCTATAGCACTATATCCTTGCCCAACCTTTGTTTCAATACCATTTGCCAGTCCAATATCAGCTAGTTTTTTACGAAGTCTGTTTACATTCACCGTTAACGTATTATCACTAATAAATCGCTGATCATCCCACAGCAGGTTCATTAAGTATTCTCGGCTGACAACCTTATTTTTACGTTCAACAAGTAACTTCAAGATCAATATTTCATTTTTAGTAAGCTCGATCATTCCCTTTTCATTTGATACATGATTTCTCTCCAGGTCAATCGTTGCACCCATCCATATCTTCAGGTCTGAAGTGATGGTACTGTAGTTATATACACGACGCAAAATGGCTTGGATTTTTGCGATTAGTACTTCAAAGTGAAAGGGCTTTTGAATGAAATCATCTGCACCTAAATTCATCGACATCACCATATCTGTAGGATGATCGCGTGAAGATAAGAAGACAATCGGAACATTTGAATGCTCACGGATCATGCGGCACCAATGAAAACCATCATATTTAGGAAGCTGAATATCGATAATCACTAAATCTGGATGAATCTCAGCAAAGCTCTCCATGACACTTTGAAAGTTTTTAACCCCAAACACTTCATATTCCCAGTCTATAAGCCGGTCTTTTATCTCTTTAAATAGAGTAGCATCATCTTCAATTAATAATATCTTAAACAACGTAGTCACCTACACTTTCACTAAAAGTATAGCAAAAACATAAGCGAAGAGGGAAATGTGGTAGAAGGTAAATAGAATTTAAGGAACTTGATTTAGTTGAACAAGAGCTATCATTTATCAATATCTTCATTATTAGGTGGCTTGGTGAAAGGATTTTTATACTAGAATACTCAGTTTCAACGGTGGGGCTTTTGCAATATATATGTAAATTACAGACTTTCCGAACGGGAAAGCCCATGCAGGTGCGATAGCACCCCCTTTAGGTATGGGATGAGAGTGAGGCTAGATAATTGAAGCACACAAAACCTTAGGGTTTTGTGTGCTTCAATTATATGAAAATTCCACTCTCTATTTTTTGTTTATATGTTGTAGTATACATTTAAAACTGATAAAATTTGTATATGAATGAATACAGACGAACAAGCAAAACCGTATCATTGATTAACTATCATTTCGTTTTTTGTCCGAGATACAGAAGGAAAATATTCCTTCGCGCGGATGTAGAGAAACGCTTTAAACAGTTGGTACAAGAAATAAGTGATGAATTAGAAATTATCATTGTCGCTTTAGAGTGCGATGAAGATCATACGCATATTTTTCTGAACGCGCTACCAACACTTAGTCCTGCTGATATTATGGCAAAAATTAAAGGAGTGACTTCTAAAAAGTTGAGAGAGGAATTTCAACACCTTCGACATTTGCCAAGTCTTTGGACACGATCCTATTTCGTTTCTACTGCAGGAAATGTTTCAAGCGAAACGATTAAACACTATGTTGAAAATCAGAAAAAGCGAAACTAGAAAGAAAGGAGTAGAAGCCTATGGCAAGAAAAAGTACACCTACGTATACAATCGAATTTGCTTTAACGATTCCTATTTGGCAACAACACCGTCTAGAAAAGAAATTCAAAATCGCTAGAACCATCTATAATTCTTGCCTAGGCGAAGCTCTGAAACGACATAAATCAGTCAAAGGCGATAAACAATATCGCACATTACTTAGTGAACCTAAATCAAAAGAACGTGATAAACGCCTGGCTGATATACGCTTATCTCACGGTTTTTCCGAATATGGTCTACATCATTTTGTAAAGCTAGTTCAGCGTAAGTTTAGAGAACATATTGGAAGTTTCGAAGCTCAAAAGCTCGCAACGAGAGCCTTTCTAGCTGTGGAGAAACTCCATTATGGACAATCGAAAAAAGTACACTTCAAATCGTTTAACGATGATATTTCTGTTGAAAATAAATCAAATACAACAGGTTTGAGGTACGCCGATGGGAGCGTTCTCTGGGGTGATAAGCCAACAAAGAAGAATCCTAAGCCTAAGAATTGGCTATGTATGCCTATCTCACCTAGAGCTCATGATGAATATGCACATCTAGCTTTAATGGATAAAACAAAGTATGTGCGTCTGTTAAAACGCGAAATACGTGGAAAGAAGCGCTATTTCGTACAACTTATCCAAGAAGGGTATCCACCAACAAAACGTAACCGTAAGATTGCTGAAGATGAAATGAAACGAGTTGGTCTTGATATCGGTACATCTATGATTGCAATAAGTAATCAACGTGTTGTAGAGCTTCGGGAACTTGCACCAGAATGTAAAATAGATGAAAAAAAACTTAGGTGTATTCAACGTAAAATGGATCGCTCGAAACGAAATACCCACCCTGACAATTTCAACAAAAATGGAACAGTCAGAAAAGGGAAATTAACCTGGAATTTTTCTAACCGATACGAGAAGTTGCGTCAAAAACGAAAAGAACACTATCGGAAGATAGCTGTTCATAGAAAAATGTCACACGAAAAACTAGCGAATGATATTTTGTCTTTCGGTTCTGATATACGTGTTGAAACCATGCGGTTTCAATCTCTGCAAAAACGCTCTAAAAAAACCACTCAAAATCAAACGAATGGAAAAATTAACCGCAAGAAAAGGTTCGGTAAATCAATTTCTAATCGTGCTCCAGCCATGCTACTCGCCATTATTGACCGAAAACTTGGATATCAAAGAAGCTCCATAAAGAAAGTAGATACTTATGCTTTAAAAGCAAGTCAGTTTAATCACTTAAATGGACAATATAATAAAAAACATCTCTCAGATCGCTGGAATGATTTTGGTGAATTCCGAGTTCAACGTGATCTCTATAGTGCTTTTTTGATAGCGAACACAAATGAGAACCTCAATTCGGTTGATATGAACTTATGCAACGCACAATGGCAGCGTTTTATTGAATTGCATAATCAAGAGATTGCCCGACTAAAACAATCGTCAAATAAACTATTGCGTTGGTTTGTCGCATAAAAACAAATCTGATTGGTCGTGACAACGCCCAAGAGAAGTCGGAACGATAAGCACATCAAGAGTCTTTTGATAGGCTTGTTGAGAGAAGTGCCTTGCTATACGCAATACGTCCGTTAATGTTCTAGGAGAAAGTACACCAGTGCTTTGGTAGAAACTCTTTCCGAAAGGAAAGATAAGGGTACCGTTGAGAAGTGTAACGGATACTATGTATCCGATGTTACCCTAGAACCCCACTGCTTTAGCTGTGGGAGTTGTCAGATGTTGAATTTTGATAGCTGTAAAAATATAAATAAACCCACGTAAGAAATCACATGAGTTTATTTGGTATATTATTGTGACATAAACATTTTGTTACGGACTGCCGATTTGACGTTGTCTTGTTGGCAAGATATAACCGATAATAGCACCAACTAAAGCTGGTAAAATCCATCCAAGACCAATGTCGTAAAGAGGTAAATAATTAATGTAGAACAATTTAACTGCTTCAAGTAATGGCACAGTCGCTCCAGGTAAACTATTCGCTAATGCACTGTAACCGTCTATAATACTAACGAAAAAGGTTAAGAACATCGACGCGGCATAAACACTTTGCTTTTTAGAAAATAATGGTGAGAAGAGTGCTGATAATATAAGAACAATAGCTAGTGGGTACAAGAGCATTAAAACCGGCACCGCGAATTGTATAATATTATTTAAGCCGAAATTTGCAATTGTGAATGATACAAAACATAGTATGAACACGAACCATTTATAGCTAACCTTTGGTAATAATTTATGGAAAAATTCACTGCAGGCGGTAATAAGTCCGATGCTCGTTTTTAGACAAGCAAGTACAATAATAATTCCTAATAAAACGGCACCATATGAACCAAAATAGTGTTGAGAGACAGCTGAGAAGATCAGACCACCATTATCAAATGTACCGATTGCTGTTACACTCGATGCGCCCATATACGTGATAAGACCGTAAATAAGCATCATTAGCCCCATCGCGAAAATGCCTGATTTCAATGTAGCCTTTGAAATATCTTGCGTATCGGTAATACCTTGCCTCTTAAATGCATTGATGACAACAATACCGAAGGCGAGGGAAGCAAGAGCATCCATCGTGTTATAACCCTCTTTGAAGCCTGTCATAAATGCCAATTGAATATAGTCACCTGTCGGGTTACCAAAGGTACCCATTGGCTTAATTATGGCAATTCCTATTAAAAAGAATAAAAATACTAAAAATGCTGGTGTTAAATATTTGCCTATATAGTCCATAATTTTCGCGGGATTCAGTGAAAAATAATAGACAATTACAAAAAATAGAAAGCTAAAGATTCCAAGCCATAAGCTAACTTGTTCTGGATTGATAAATGGTTCAAACCCAACAACAAATGGGACTGTTGCTGTACGTGGAATGGCGAAAAAGGGACCAATTGTTAAGTAAAGAGTGACTGCGAAAACGCCCCCAAATATTGGATGTACCCGACTAGCTAAATCACGAAGTCCATTACTTCCAGATAGCCCAATAGCTAAAATCCCTATAAATGGTAGACCGATCGCTGTTACTAAGAAACCTATTAATGCTGGCCAGAAGTTCGTCCCAGATTGTTGTCCTAGCTGGATAGGGAAAATTAAGTTGCCAGCACCGAAATACATTCCAAATAGCATAGTACCAATAATTGCATATGTTGAAAACGGTATTTTTTTTTGCATAAATAATGTGCTCCTCATGATGTAAGTAGTTTTCTCTTTAAAAAATATAATAATATCAATCTTTTTATAGAGATACAATACATTTTAATATCCTATGTTTAGCACCACCTTTTCTGACTCGAGATTCGCATCCTTTTGATAGAATAATAGATTGTTTATCCGGAAGAAGAGGAAATATATAAAGTGTTATTGCCCCTTTAGAATTATGGTTGTTGAATAAGGATAGAACCACTGTGGTTTTAAAATATCATGGAGGCTAACGGGGGCTTATTTGAAGAAGACTACCAAAATAGACACGTTTACTGCGCAATACAACGATACAAGGTAACGGAATATAGTTTGTGTGGCTAACTGAAGAACAAGTTGAGGATAATCTGGGGATTTAATCAATATGTATATGTTGAGAATTAACCTAGTTGCTAAACAAGACTTGTTAGAAATTAAGGAGTATATTACTAAAGAAAGAACTCAAGAATTTTACGCGACACTCTAAATCTGGGTGTCTTTTTTGTGCACAAAAAGGATTTGGGAATCAGAATAGGTATCTGAGTTCGCGAAAAATCAGAAAATAGCTTTATGGAGTAAACAGCATTGAACATTAATATTTCTTTTAAAAAATTTTTTTCTTATGAACGATTCGTCAATGGTAATCGTCTTATGATTGGAACAGAAGAAAGGGGTTTTCTATGGAACATGAGGAGGACGGAGTGTTAATCGAAAAAGCACTTGATGGCGATGATGATGCGTTCGCTCAGCTTTTTCACCGGTATTATTCATTTTTATATAAATATTTAGTAAAGCTAACACTTGATGAGGAATTGAGTGGTGACATCGCACAGGAAACAATGCTGAAATGCTATACACATTTATCCACGTATAAGGCAGAGGGGAAGTTTTCAACCTGGATGATTTCAATTGCATCTAAGCACTATATCGATTTGCTCAGAAGAAAAAAGCGTGAAAGAAAATGGTTGGATCAAATAAAACACACCCTTTCACGCCAGATGTCCTGGCAGGCAACTATACAAGGGATGGAATGGAGCGATGTGTTTTCCGATTTTAATCAGCTCGAAGCCGATGTAAGAGTGCCGATTTTGCTGCACCATTACTACGGGTATACCTACGAGGAAATCAGCAAAATCATAGGGATTAAGGAAGGGACGGTCAAATCGCGTGTGCATAACGGTTTGAAAAAACTGAGGAAGGAGTGGGATGATGCGAAGGAATGATGAAGAGAATATCAATCAGTTAAAGCGCGATTGGAAGCAGTTTGATGATTTAGGCGAGGAATATGTTTCGATGGTCGAAATTAAGGATCAGCTCAATCTGTATCATGAAAAAAAGAAAAGAACGTTTTACAAAGAATTGGTAATTTTTTTATGCTCCGCTTTTGTTATATTGAGCGCCTTTACTTTAAGTTATTTACGAGCTCCAGGTCTGTTTATCGCCATACAAGTTGGGGCAAGTGTACTAGCACCGCTTTTCCTTTTCGTATTGGCTAAACGCAATAACAGGAAAGGGAAGGTTCTCTTATGACAACAGTGGAACAGTACATTTTGATTCCAATCATAATTATCACTTTATTGATACAGAGTACACTTCTTTTTATTCATGCAAAGAAACACGGAAGCTTTGCATGGTTTTGGGGGATTTGGGGACTTATTCAATTTCCACTCCCAATAGTGTTTTATTTATTGTTTGTGGTGTGGCCACGAAGAAGAAAACAAAAAAAACGAAATAAAATGGAGAGATGAACATGGAAATGTTACAAGAAATAAATTGGCAGTTAGTAGCGCCACTTATTGTGTTACAAATGATACTAACGGTAGTAGCCCTTGTTAGTTGCCTCAGACAAGAAGAAACAAACGGACCAAAATGGATGTGGGTGTTGATTATTTTATTCGTAAATCTACTAGGAGCCATTCTATACTTTATCTTAGGTCGTAAAAATGGATAGGAGAGATCTAAATGCTCGTTTCTGTTACTGATTTATCAAAAAATTTCAAGGAACATAAGGCAGTGAAACACATCTCGTTTTCCATTGATAAAGGCTGCTGCATTGCTTTACTTGGGCCAAACGGCGCTGGGAAAACAACAACTTTACAAATGCTAGCGGGTTTAGTCACACCGACAACAG
The DNA here is from genome assembly GCF_002335805.1 of Bacillus sp. FJAT-45350. NCBI lineage: Bacteria > Bacillati > Bacillota > Bacilli > Caryophanales > Bacillaceae > Bacillus > Bacillus sp. FJAT-45350. Next base: position 1,109,963 of record NZ_NISU01000001.1, read on the forward strand.
GAAAGATTCAGTTTGCGGGACATGAGAACGGCGATTACCGTTCACTAATCGGTTTCTTACCGCAGCATCCATCTTTCTTTAATTGGATGACACCAAAGGAATTTCTTCAGTTTGTAGGAAATCTGTCACATGTCCCGAAAAAACAGCTGACTGCTCGCATTGATGAGACATTGGCATTTGTCCGTTTAGAAGAGGTAAAAAACAAGAACATTGGTGGTTTTTCTGGAGGAATGAAACAGAGGTTAGGGCTAGCGCAAGCCTTGCTTCACGAGCCAGAGCTATTAATATTAGATGAGCCCGTTTCAGCACTTGACCCAACAGGAAGACGTGAAGTCCTTCAGCTTATAGACAAGCTAAAACGTGAGATGACGATTTTGTTTTCAACCCATATATTACATGATGCTGAACAGGTTTGTGAGGAGATTATGATGCTTAAGGATGGAGACTTAAAATGGCTTGGCACGCTTGAGCAATTAAGGAAGGAGTTTGATTCATTAGCGATTAAGCTTCAAACGCGAGAACCACTTAAAGGTGTGTTAGAGGATGCAAGCTACATTGATAAAATTGACTATCAAGACCAGCATACAGCTACAATTACGATGAATGATATGGGAAAAACGAATGAATTATTGCATCAGGTCATCTTAAAAAATCGAACGGTCATTCTCTTTGAAATGATACAAGACACATTGGAAGACGCATATATGAAGGTGATGGAGCGATGAAAATTTTTTTAACTCTATTTACGAAAGAAATGAAGGAAAGCCTTCGCAACGGCAAGTTGATATGGCTTCCTATTGTTTTGATGATCATTGGGATTTCACAGCCTATAACAAGCTATTATATGCCGCAAATTCTTGAAGCAGCGGGAAACCTCCCTGAAGGAGCGGTCATTGATATTCCAATCCCAACTGGCGAAGAGGTGCTAATAGGGACGATGTCTCAATATGGGATGATCGGAACATTGCTATTTGTTCTCGCCACGATGGGGGTGATTACACAAGAACGACAAAACGGCTCGTTAATGCTTGTTATGGTTAGACCGGTAAGTTCCCTTCAATATATTTCTAGCAAGTGTGCAGCCCAGCTCATTATTTTGCTTACTGCACTAGCAGCAAGTTATCTGTTAACTTGGTATTATACAAATCTCCTGTTTAATCCAGTCCCATGGGAGACGATGGTAGGCAGCTTTGTTGTCTACAGTCTTTGGGTTGTATTTATTGTTGTTATGACCGTTTTGTTTGGAACACTGTTGAAGAACAGTGGCGGCATTGCAGGAGTGAGTGTCTTGTTGCTAGCAGCAATAAGCTTAGTGACAACACTGTTCCCTGCATATACACAATGGAGTCCTGGCAATCTTCGCGCCCAAGCTTCCGTAATTTTACTTGAGGGACAATGGGTGAGCTCAGTTTGGCAGGTTGTATGGAGTACGCTGGGGCTATCTGTTGTATTATTTGGGTTGGCGGTGTATTGCTTTAAACGACTTGAGAGATTTGGACATTAACATTAAACTTTATAGACAAATCAAAAAGTTCCAGCAGTTTTATTAATTGCTGGCTCGGGTACAGGTGACCGGGATGGGAACATGCCTATATAGCTTTCTATCAAGAAGCAGGTGGAATAACATGGCCGCTCATGAAAGAGCAAATCATTGTAATATGGAAACAGTAATAGAATTAAAAATAGGAGGTAAGCATTCATGAGTAACTATGGAAGTCTCCATGAAAAAGAAGGAAGATCAGTTTTGGTTTTTGAACGTAAATATCCAGTAAATCCTGAAAAGGTTTTTCGTTATATAACCGATCCTCATTATTTCACTCAGTGGTATCCATTTGCAACTGGAGATATGGACCTTAGTGTTGGTGGAAAGATAAAGTTCGATGATGGTGAAGGGTCAATCTATGAGGCTGTTATTACCGAATTGAACCCTCCATATTCCTTTTGTTTTAAGGAAGTTGATGATTTGTTAGAGATAAGTATTCATGAAGCAGGTCAAGGGTGCGCCTTGATGTTTAGCCATACGTTTGACGATCGAGCACTGGCTGTATATACAGCTGCAGGATGGCATAGATGCTTGGATGTCCTTGGTCAATTAATTCATGGTCGCACAATAGAATGGGAAGATAATGCACTTGAATTACGTGAATACTATAAAGTGCAGTTTGATTAGGAATTGAGAGCTTTTTAGTTAATTTACATATGTGTTAGTAATTTGTACCTTAAGTAATACGATCAACAATAGTTGTAATACTGAACTTACATTACCTGCTTTCTTCGTATGGGACGTTATTAGTAATCCGGACGAAAGGACAAAGGAAATGCGATATATTTTATTTTGGAGGGAACAAAATGGAAGCTTTTTCTGAATTTTTGGCGTGGATTGATGACCCGTTCCACCGGGAAAGAACGGAAGAAGTGTTGACTTGGATAAAAAATAAGTATCCAAATCTAAACACAGAAATCAAATGGAAACAACCGATGTTTACAGTTCATGGTACATATATTATTGGATTTAGTGTATCAAAAAAGCATTTAGCTGTCGCTCCTGAAAGTGTGACAATAACTCATGTAGAGGATGATATTATGAAGGCTGGGTATGACTACACAAAAGAGCTGATACGTATCCCTTGGAATGACCCAATTGATTATCCACTACTTGAGAAAATGATTGAGTTTAATATTCTGGACAAGGCAAACTGTTCTACCTTTTGGCGAAAGTAAAAGATAGTCCATAGGGGTTGCCTTTACCTGGCAAACACTTAGAAAATCATATTTACCGTGTAAATGCTTCAACTAGTTAACTGTGTAGCAAAAAAGAAAGATAACCACCTTTTGTGGTTATCCTCTCTTTATTGTTGCTAGTAACTTTGTCACTCTGAAATGATGAAACAACGTCAACCCAATAATAACTAAGCTGAAAACCGAAGACATAATCGGGCTGTATAACAATCCTTTAACAACATTTTGATTAAACAATCGTATCATTCCTGTCTGTGAGGGATATAGTTCAATTTTTATTATTTAATAAATCCAATAAAATTATCCAAAAAATACCTGCATCGTACAAAGGTGTACTCTATAATTAAATATGAAAGAGATAGATGACATAAGTAGCTTCAGTCATCTATCTTTTTAGGTTTATGATTTAATAATTCTAATACGAGAGGTAAAGGAAAACCAGAAGGAGGAAACGGCTTGATGACAGTAGGTGAACTCAAATTCGAGCTTGAGATGTGGGAAGATAATGATGGATTTGAGGGTGAAGAGGAAGAGCAGGAGTGGATACGATTAGGCATTACACTCTATGAACAGCTTATCAAGTTAGATAAAGAAAATAGGGGAGAGTACGCTGAGGCTCTTTCAAGGCTTTATTTAAACCTTGGTCGAGATGCGAAAATGAAATTTTTTCACTTTACTAAAGCGGTTCGTTATCTTAAGCAAGTAACTTACATAGACCCAAAGAATCCTAAACCTTGCTATCACCTTTCATTTTTACTAGAAAAAGAAAATAACTATGAGGGTGCGCTATTTTACGCTGAACGGGCGATTAAATTAAGTATAAACGAAAAGCTCAAAGATAAGCTCTACTGTAATATGGCTTATTGCTATTACAAGCTAAAATTTGTAACAGAGGCTATTCAACACCTGGCCCAAGTAGAAGTAAAAGCTAAATATGATCCGTCTTTGGCTGTCTTTCTAAGACCATATCAAGCAAAAATCAAATCATCAAAAAAAGGCTATGTGCCGTTATCAGAGCAATACAGCACATTGATTGAAACTGAAGACGAAATCGAGGATAGTATCTTGAAAGGAGAACGGATTGCACTTATTATTCATCCATTTGAGACAGTATTACATGGAGAAATTAATACAGTCCAATTCTCACCGGTAAAGGCACAAATACTAGAGATGATTATATTGAGTGAAGCATCGTTATCTATTCAACAAATTGCAGAAGCTCTTTGGGGGTACGACGCTGAAAATATGTCTGGTTCATATGTTCCAAGAATGATAACTGACATTCGAAAGGATATTAAGAAAACGACAGGGATAGAGGGGAAGGCTTTATTAAAGACGGTCGAAGGTAAATATATATGGGATCATGATGTGCTCAAAGGAACGATACATTATAAAAATGTAGATAATAGAAGAGCACGAAGAGGAACGAATGAGGGGATTACAATTTTGTAATCCTCTTTATTTTATACTTAGGTTAACAAATTAGGAGGCGATGAGAGATGAAATCAAATTTATTTACTCTTGAACTAATGGATGGACAGGAAAGGTTATTTGAGGCATTGGAGATGAGAGGTTTTCTAGTAGAGAAGAATGGACCGTACCTCACATTATCAAAAGGAAGTGCCGAGTCAGATTATAGAGCACTAAAAAGTTTACTAACAAAAATGAATGTCCCGATGTTCTGGAATGGAGTGAACTTTCAACTACTTGTGAATCGATTCCCAGTCGCAATGATGAAACGTATTACAACAAAGGCAGGGCATGAGTTCCCTGTACAAATGAATGATTATCACTACAGATGGAGAGCATTCGCAAATCGTAAATTTGGATTAAAAGTAAATACAATTGAGCTAGACCCATACATTGCACTACTAGTTAAAACAGTAAACCAAGCGGGTATACCTTGCTTAGCTGGATGTGACGGTCACTTAAAGCACGCACCGAATTTACAATTCTCTGGCGTCTTTAATGGAGCATGGTTCAAAATAATTCAGAAACATTATCTACAAGAATTAAAATTGAACTATCAGTGGGAAGTCACATTTAACGCTCGTTCTGGTTCTAATTTAGTCGCAACTAAAAAAGACGAAGAACAATGGGACATGAAAAAGATCTATGCAGATACGTTAACAATGGCCTATAAAATAAAAGAACATGCTGAGGAAATTAGACAAAGAAAACTAGCTTCATTTAAAAGAAGCAAAGTAATGAAACAAACAGCTGAATTACTAAAGGCAACTGGTGATTATTCAAAATTAGTATCTTGGATGGAGGAAGTGAGTTTTAAGTAGGGAGATTACAATTTTGTAATCCAGCGTATCGTATACTTCAATTAACAAAGCAAAGACAAATTAGGGAGAGATGAAAATGACAATGATATCTTGGAAGCGAATGTTGATTAGAATGGGATTTGTAGTAAAAACAGTAGAGGAAAACATGTTTTCATTTATGCATGAAAACGATGCAAATATTGAGTTCTTTCAGAAGATACTAGATAAATTGAACGTAGAATACACCTTCAAAGGGTTAATCTTTACCCCTGAAAATATAGAAGTAAACGAAGAAGAGTTCCTCTCAATCTGTGAATCAATACAAGGAGATCAGACGTATTTTGAGGGATTTGCAAATGTACAATTAATAGCCCTTGATACGTATATTTCCGGTTTAGTCCGTTGGCTAAATGCAATTGGATTCACAACGACAATTTGTTGTGATGGACACAACCGAACACCAGCACATATCGGATTTAAGAATAGAGAAGCTGAAACTAGGATATTAAACTACAGCTTATCACTTGTTACTAATCAAACATGGTCATGCAGTCCTCGAGGCCATTTTCGTATCAGAACAACGAACGAAGACAATAGATCAAGAACAGAAAGACCGAAACGAGAGTTGTTGTTAGATTTAGCAGAAGCTCTATATGAAAAGCGTACTATATTACAGCCATTTGTTCAGGCTGGTCTAGAACTATCTGACTGTCCAACATATGATTGGAACTACTCTATCACACAACGAGCAGCCGAGGTTGGAGAAAGAATTCAATTGAAAGCACAAAGCAGAGAACGAGGAGTGCTTTATGAATATGCAACAGTGAAAGAGGTAGTAAACGAAAGAGTATGTGTTGTTAAAAATGAGAAAGGGGACGTGTTTAGGCTGGCAGTTGGAGAGTATTATGTGATTGGTAAATTGTAACGCTGCCAATTTACCACATTTGGAAGAGATAATCCTTTGAATAAATTTTGTCTTAAGTAGTTCTTTTTTGTAAAATGATTTAAGAATGAACAGGACTTGAAACAAATTCGTGGTTGAGAATCTAAACTAATATTCTGGAGGAAGTAAAATGGCTGAACTTAAATTTGAAATTACTGAACACATTACAGTATTATCTGAATCACCAAAAGGGTGGACAAAGGAATTAAATCTTATCAGTTGGAATGGGCGTGAACCCAAGTATGATATCCGTGACTGGGCTCCAAACCATGAGAAGATGGGTAAAGGAGTTACATTAAGTAATGATGAAATGGAAAAGTTGAAAGAAGCATTGTTGGGGGAATCTTGAGTCTAATTTTGCAGACTTGTGAATTGGTTACAGGTTATTTGAGATAAATAAAAAATTGAAAATAGGTTACATAATGAAAACGGGCTGAGTTCAGTTCGTTTTTTTAGTTAAACAATCAGTAAAAACAGAAAAAGACATTTGTTTAGACGGTAGAGTTAAACGTACATATAAATTAAATGTGATTGATACTATCATCCGTTCGTTGAAAAATGAAGGTCTTCCATACTATTGGATAACAGAAAATGAATCTAGTAAAAGAGCATTTGACCGAGAAGCAGACACGATAAAGATTAGTACAATAGACAGTAGTAAAGGACTTGATTTCCAGGCTGTATTTATTGTAAATATAGAGAATATGCCATTTGCGCTAGAAGAAAATATAGAACGAGAAGTTGCGTTATTATACATTGGAATGACCAGAGCAAAGGAATATTGTGTCTTTCTTATTCTGGGGATTCAGAGTTTACAATATATTTTGAACAGCTAAAAGAAAAAGCACTTGAAGTTACTAGGAGTAATGAAGACGAGAAAAGTAGTTAAAGTACTTTGTTGCTTGAATCATTAAACTATTTATTAGTAGTCATAGACAACTTAGGAGGATTATAAACTGTGCCATGCCCATTCTGCCACCCAGAAAACATCATCACGTCTAACGCACTAGCATATGCCATTTATGATAAGTACCCAGTAAACAGCGGACACATTCTTATCATTCCAAAACGTCATGTGAGTGATTATTTTGAAACGACAATAGAAGAGCGAACAGCGTTTAATGAATTATTAGAGGAATGCAAAGAACTACTAGACTATCAGTTCAAGCCTAATGGATATAATATTGGGATTAACTGTGGTGAGGTTGCGGGACAGACTATATTTCACGTACATGTTCATTTAATCCCTCGTTTTAAAGGAGATATGGACGAGCCTAGAGGCGGTGTACGTGGAGTAATTCCGGAAAAACAGAAATATTGATGAAACAAGAACTTTCCTATTTTTCGAGATAGGGAAGTTTTTGTTTATCAGTGAGTTGGATATGATAAACTGTTAAATATATACATAAAGAGGAGAGTTTTTACATGCCAACCCGTACCCTACTAATCCAAGAAAATAGTCCTAATAATAAATATAACAATGGTAAAGAAATAGATGATACTCGTGTTTTTAAAGCTGGAATAATAGGTGACTTACCGGTGAAATTGTTCCACGCTGGTGATGAAGATGAGTAAGATAAAACTTGTGACAGAAAAACTGGTTAATGAACTTGTTGATGCGATAGAACGTTCCTCTTCGATTTATATCTTAACATCGTTTGTGATGAATTCTGGCGTAGAAGTGTTAGAGCAGGCTTTGAAGATCGCGTTGGAACGTGGAGCGGAAGTGAAAATCTGTACGGGTGATTACCTGTTTGTAACCCAACCCATAGCACTTAAAAGATTGATTGAGTTAGATGAAAGAATTGAAGTTCGTTTATGGAGAAGTAATGGACGGTCGTTTCATCCTAAAGCATATTTGTTTCAGTATGCTGAAAATGAAGGTTCATTGATTATTGGTTCTTCTAATCTTTCTAGGTCTGCATTAACACATGGAGTTGAATGGAGTCTCTCCCTGGATTCTTCAGTGTCACTTAGTACCTTCCAGAAAGCATTAGACGAATTTATGAAATTATTTTTACATGAGCAAACGGTACCAGTTAATTTAGAAACTGTAATAAAATATGAAAAACTGTACGATAAATATCACCGCGATCATCCAAGTCTTATTAGAAATTGGACAAAAAGCGAAGAAATAGAACTAATGCTAAACCAAGCGAATAAGGAAAACGAGAATAATGTAATTCATGAAACGGAAGGTAGTTACGGGCAGATTTCACCTAGGCATTCTCAGAACGAAGCCTTAGAATCGTTGAACACTGTTGTTGAAGAAGGGTATGACAAAGCGATGGTTGTCATGGCAACAGGACTCGGAAAAACGTATTTAGCTGGTTTCTTTGCAGAGAAGTACAAACGAGTCTTGTTTGTTGCACACCGAGAAGAAATATTAAATCAAGCAAAAAAGTCATTTCAACATATAATGTCAACCCGAACATTTGGAATTTATAGTGGAACAGAAAAAGAAGGAGATGCTGATTGTGTTTTTGCTTCTATTTTTACTCTCGCCAATAAGCAGCACCTTCAGACGTTTGATGAGGATAGCTTTGATTTGATTGTTATTGATGAATTTCACCATGCTGCAGCGAAGACATACCAGCGTGTGTTAGATTATTTTAAGCCTTCGTTTTTACTAGGAATTACTGCTACACCTGACCGTATGGATGGGAAAGATGTGTATGGTATTTGTGATGGGAATGTCGCATATCAGCTGCATTTTATTGAAGCGATCCAACGACAGTGGTTAGCTCCTTTTCATTATATTGGAGTGTATGACGATACAGATTATTCTAAGATCACATGGCTAGGAAGTCGGTATGACGAAGAGGAACTACTAGCTGTGCAGCTTCAAGAAGTGACGGCAAAGAAAGTATTTGATGCATGGAAAGAACATAAACAAACGAGAACTTTAGCTTTTTGTTCGTCAATTAAACAAGCCACGTTTTTAGCAAATTACTTTAAAGAAAATGGAGTAAAAGCAACAAGTCTTCATTCTAACGGTAGTGAGTATGGAAGAGAAAACGCAATAAAAATGATTGAAAGTGGACAGTTGGAGATTATTTTTACAGTCAATCTATTTAATGAAGGTACAGATATTCCATCACTAGATACGCTTCTATTTGTTCGACCGACAGAATCTCTGACTATATTCACTCAACAAGTTGGTCGGGGACTCCGTTTGTTCCAGGGGAAAGATCATTGTCAAATTATTGATCTAATAGGAAACTATCGCAATGCTGACTTAAAGATGAGTTTATTTGATACAAGAACAGAAGAGGAGCGGAAGAAGGCAGTAACACCTGTCCCTCAAGTTCCTGATAGTTGTTTAGTTGATTTTGAAATAGAGGTTATTGACTTACTAGAAGAACTCCGAAGAAAGAAACAACCAAGGAAAGAGCAGCTTCGAAATGCTTATATTGCTTTGAAACAGGAGTTAGGAAAAAGGCCAAGCTATCTTGAGTTACATCTGTATGGACAGGCAAAGAGTAATGAGTATCGCCAAGAATTTAAGTCATATGCAGGCTTTCTTTTCTGGGCAGAAGAGTTTTCTCAGAAAGAGGAGCAAGCTTTTAAAGATTATGAGAATTGGATTATTGAGGTAGAAAGAACAGGAATGCAAAAAAGTTACAAGATGATCGTTCTATCATACATGTTATCTAGAGGTACCAATGACTGGATGAAGCCAGTAACACCATCTGAAGTAGCACCATTTTTCCATCGCTATTTAACTGAAAAGGAATATAGAAAACGAATCGATTTCTCTGATAAAACAGGAAAAAGCTTATGGCAGTATGGTGAAAAGAAAACAGCAAACTTAATTGCGAAAATGCCAATGTCAAAATGGAGTGGCAGTTCGAAGGAGCTAATATCATTCGAGGATGGTGTTTTCAAGCTAGAGTTTGATGTAGCAGAAGAACATAATGAGTTGGTATACGAGTGGACGAAGGAGATATGTGAGTATAGGTTGCATTTTTATTTTGAGAGGAAGGGAGAAGGGAAAAATATTGTTCATTGATAACCAATATGGGAGTAAAAATAGTTTATTAAGGCAATCATTTCTCTTCTTTGAAATAGAAGCAAGTATAGAATAGAATATGTAATATTTCAAAAAATAGAGTGGAATAATTATTAATGTTAGTATCGATAATTTAGACTGTTCCTCAATGAATCTCTATCTTGGTATTTTGAGTCTTAGGATTTCTTTTAAGGAGGAAGGGGCATATATAATGCTTGAATTAGATAAATTAAGTGATGAAGAGCTAATAAAAGGATACGGCGGAATCATAAATGAATTTTAAAAAAGGGGTATAATTAGAAGTAAAAATTTGCTAGGTGATTTAGGTGAATACTTTGCAATTAACTACTACAGTAAAACAGTTGGCTTACCGAAATTACAATTTGCTCCAATTGGGACTCAGAATATAGATGCAATAAGTGTAAATGGTGACAGGTATAGCATTAAGTCGACGACAGGAAAAACAACAGGGGTATTTTATGGATTAGAGGAACCTGAGTCAAAGGTACATGATAAACAAAAATTTGAGTATGTACTAGTTGTTGTATTTAATGAGAATTTCATATTAGAAAAAATAATTGAATTACCTTGGATACTGTTTTTAAAGTATAGGAAATGGCATAGTAGAGTAAGGGCTTGGAATTTAACAATAACTCAAAAATTATTAAAAAACTCAACGGTACATTTATTAAAGGACAGTTAATTTAAATACTATGGTCAAGTGACTGAGAGGTTAGCCATTATTTTTTGAATAGCAGTCACGTCTGTTAGACCGTGTTAACACCATTTATCCAAAAATATCTTTTCAGATTGATACATGAACTAGATATGACACTTTAAGAAAAAATGAATCTGAATAGTGGATGTTAAGTAAAAGGGGTATTTTCAGGGGTGGATAGGTCTAATTAAATACTCCTCTCGCTTTCAAACTAAGGGTCAGAGGAGTATTTATTCTATATTTCTACATTTTTTTAACGTCTATACTAGAAAAAAGTTATTCAAATAACCATGTAAAAGGTTTAATACTTACTAAAATATTGACGGGCGTTCTTATCAGAATCTCTTGTTTCTAAGTATTTTTTAAGTTTTCTTTTTACTCTAGTTAAAGCATTATCAATAGCCTTTTCTTGGCGATTTAATTCACCCGATATTTCTTTATAGGATTGTCCATCTAAATATAAGGCGAGGACGTCTCGTTCTAAATCATTTAGTAGTTCTGATAGTTTAACATTAAAATGGTTAAATTCTTCTTGATTAATAATCAATTCTTCTGGGTCTAATTCTTTTGAGCCTGTTACAATGTCCATTAATGTTCGGTCTGAATCATCGTTATTATACATGGGCTTGTATAACGATACATATGAGTTTAGAGGTATATGTTTCTGACGAGTGGCAGTTTTTATAGCCGTAATTATTTGGCGAGTAATACAAAGCTCTGCGAAGGACTTAAATGAGCTTAATTTACCTTTTTTATAGTCTCTTATTGCTTTAAAAAGGCCAATCATGCCTTCTTGAATTATATCTTCTCTATCTGCTCCAATTAAAAAATAAGTTCTAGTTTTTGCATGAACAAAATGTCTGTACTTCTGAATTAGGTATTCGAGTGCTTCACTTTCTCCATTTTGTACTAAATCTATTATTTCTTCATCTTCCATATCAATATATTTGAGATTGTTCAACTTTTTAACCATATTGTTCAATACCAACCACCTCAACACACATCTGTAAATAATTTCATTATACATTAGTAGTTTTAATAGCGTCAATAAGGTGTAGTATCTAGAGTTTAAAATTCATAGATGTTTGATAGTGAAGAATAATGATATACAAACTTTTGTTCGTAAAAAAATGTAGAAAATAATACATTTACATTGAAAAATCTCCGTTTTATCAATATAATTTAATAGAATAGGAGGGTGCTTTATGAAGCGTGGAGGGAAGCGTGAGGGTGCTGGGAGAAAGCAAATTCACGGTAAAGAGTATCGGATTAAAATAGAAGATGAAATCATTAATCAAATAGATGAAAATTTTTATGGCACAAATATAAATGACAAGATCAGAGGGAGTATTTGTTTGGGACTAGAAAAATTACTTGGATTGAAAAGCGACTCGAATAAAGAGTTTACAGTTCTAGATTTATTTTCTGGAGCAGGTGGATTATCAAGAGGGTTTATGGATGCAGGATATAATGTTGTACTCGGTGTAGACTTTGATGAGATGGCACTGAAGACATTTGAAGAGAATCATGGAAGTGCAAAATCTATGAAACTTGATTTATTCGATCATAGAAACATTAAGAAATTAGAAGAATTTTTAAGTGGAAGAAATATCGAATTAGATGTTTTAGTTGGCGGCCCACCGTGTCAAGGGTTCTCACTGGCAGGACCACGTGAGGCTAATGATGAGAGAAATACCTTGTATACTGCTATGGTGAAAGTAGCTGAGAAACTTAAGCCCAAAGCTATTATATTAGAGAATGTACCTGGTTTGTTAAAGCTTTATGAAGGTAAGGGTGCTGAAAGAATTATTGAAGATTTCAGTGACATCGGATATAAAATTAAACCACAAATTTTATATGCTCCTGAATTTGGTGTGCCACAAATTAGAAAGCGTGTGTTCTTTGTTGGTTTATTAGATTCAGAGGATTTCTTTGAATTTCCTGATCCTATTTACTCAAAGGATGAATTTGTAACTTGTGAACAGGCGATTTCTGACTTACCGCCACTTGAAGGAATTTTAGGAGAGGAAGTGCAAGAATATCCAACAATTGCAAAAACACCGTATCAAGCATTAATGAGAATGCATTCGGACAAGCTTTATAACCATATTGGTACGATTCATGCAGATAAAACAGTCAAACTTATTGCGATGGTTCCTGAGGGAAAAAATTTCAAGTCTTTACCTGAAGAATATAGTATCCAGTTTAAATACAATGAGGCTTTAACTCGATATCATAGCAAAAAGCCTTCTCTAACTATAAATACAGGTCACCGTTCTCATTTTCATTACAAGTATAATCGGATACCTACTGTAAGGGAGAGTGCTCGTCTTCAAAGTTTTCCAGATGATTTTATCTTTTATGGGAACAAAACACAGCAATACAAGCAAGTGGGGAATGCAGTACCCCCAATGCTAGGTTATCACATTGCACTAAAACTAAAGAATTATTTATGTAAGGTGGATGAACATGAGACAGTACAACATAGTTGATTTATTTGCTGGGTGTGGAGGACTATTAGATGGCTTTCTTCAAACAGGTAAATATAATGAAATTGCTTCTGTGGAATGGATGAAGCCACAAGTAAATACATTAATTCACCGCTTAGAAACAAAATGGGATGTAAAAGATGCAAAAGAAAGAGTTCTTCATTTCGATATGCAAAGAGAAGAAGAGCTTTTTCATGGCTGGAATGACGATGAGAAATATGGAAGTAATAAGGGGCTAGACTATTATGTCAACAAAGCTGGAAATATAGATATTATTATCGGTGGCCCTCCGTGTCAGGCCTATTCACTTGCGGGAAGAGTTCGTGATGATAACAACATGAGAAGTGATTACCGTAATTATTTATTCGAGCGTTACCTAAGCGTGGTTGAACGCTATCAGCCAAAGGTATTTGTTTTTGAAAATGTCCCAGGTATGTTAAGTTCTATGCCTGATGGAACACCAATTACTGACTTAATTCGTGAGGGTTTTCATAGTATTGGATATGATATTGTTGACGATATAAAAAAGTATGCACTGTTAAATGTCAGTGATTATGGTGTGCCTCAAAATAGGAAGCGAGTAATCTTAGTAGGTGTAAATAAAAACTATTATAGTAACTCTCATGAAATATTAAAAAACTTTTACGACAATATATTAACTAAACAAAAAATAGAAAAGAAAACTACCTTATTTGAAGCTATTGGTGACTTACCACCTTGTATCCCAATATTTGAGGAAAAAGCACGTACAAAAAAGTTATCTCATATAGCACCACTTTGTGAAGTCAGCTGGCACAAACCACGATATCATAATTTACGGGATATGAAAATTTTTCAAATGTTAGCAGAGGATATACAGTCGGGAAAATGTGAATTTACAGATAGTAAAAAGCTAAGTGAGTTATATGAAAAAGAAGTTGGTTCGAAATCCCCAATTCATCGATATCATGTTTTAAGACCGGATGTACCTGGTACTACCATCATTGCTCATCTTTATAAAGATGGACTACGTTATATTCACTATGATCCAAACCAAGCAAGAAGTATTACGGTTAGGGAAGCAGCTAGAATCCAATCCTTTGATGATGATTTTGACTTCAAAGGAACGCAAGGACATGCTTATCAAATGATTGGGAACGCTGTACCACCAAAGTTTGCAGAGAGTTTAGGGCATGCAATTGATGAGTTAATGGTCTCAATTACTGAAGAAGTTGTTACTGCATAATCTTTACTAATCTCCCTAGTTTATACCAGCCATTAGATGATCTAATATATGTTTTCAAGGAGATGTTACTTTGTATAAATACGTGTTTACGAATGATTTTCGGATGTATAATAAACAGGAATTTGAACAATACGTAAAACGAATAGCAGAACAAATTCGACGGGGAGAGTCACCTCAAGATAAGAGTGATAATAATGTTTTTAATGCATTTAGATTTTTCCTGTCTCTAAAAGATTACAATGGACAAACTGCAAATGGGGTTCATCGAATATTAAACGATGATATTGATAGTGTATTACACAACTTTATTAGTAAATTTCAATATCCAAATAAGAGGACGAAAGCATGTCTCAATGATAGTGTCGAACAAGGTGTGGAGTTAGTTCCGTTGAGAACTATTTTAAAACTATTATATCTACAATACATTTCAAATGGTAATGAAGGCTATCTAACAAAAGACGAGATTCTACACTTTGTTTTCTATAATCGTAATCTCGTCTTTTACAGACACCTTAATTTAATTGAAGTTCTTCATGAAGTACGTAAGTATAGAGAAACTGGTCTATACCCTGACCATATTGACCCGAGTTACTTTGAGCTTCAACCAAGACATTATTCAAATTTTATTGGCATACTAGTCTACTCATCATTTGTAACTAGTAGTGGTGATAGTTTCAGAATCAATGCTAGAACATTCACCGAAAAAACGTGGTCTAATTTCCTGAAAATAGTAATGAGGGATTCTTTCCTTCAATGTTCAACAGATACAACAGATGACGAGTATTTCGAGTATATGGATATCGACTTACCTTTGATGCAGGATGAAGAACAAGGCGCTAATATAGAAACAGTTCATGAAACACCATTAAATGAAGAATTATTGATTAATAAGCCTAAAAATCGTATTCTATTTGGTGCCCCAGGAACAGGCAAAAGCCATACGTTAGAAGAAGATCGTCAAGTGTATGGTACTAATTACGAGCGTGTCACATTCCATCCAAACTATTCGTATGCTCAGTTCGTTGGAACATACAAGCCAGTGCCTAAGGTGAAGGGGAATGGTGAAGAGTATATTTCTTATGAGTTTGTGCCTGGTCCATTTCTTAGAGTATGGATTAATGCACAAAAAAGTAATGATACGTTTGTTCCTGAAAATCATCTGTTAATTATAGAAGAAATCAATCGTGCTAATGTGGCTGCTGTATTTGGAGATGTTTTTCAGTTGTTGGATCGTAAAGAAGATGGAACAAGTGAATATTCAATTGCACCCTCTGAAGATATGAAGGCGTACCTTATCAAAGAATGTGGTTTTACTTCTGCTGAAGTATGCGAAATAACCCTTCCGAAAAATATGTATCTATGGGCAACGATGAATAGTGCAGACCAAGGAGTTTATCCTATGGATACAGCATTTAAACGTCGCTGGAGCTTTGAATATATTGGTATTGACGAAGGTGAAACTAATCTATCTGGACTGAGGGTGAACTTGAAGTTTGAAGACGAAGAAGTTGACTGGAACACCCTACGTAAAGCGATTAATAAGCGTTTAACAGAATCGGATTTAAACGTAAACGAGGACAAATTAATAGGACCATTTTTTATTAATAGGAACGATATAGCTCCTGAAAACTTTGATTCAGTTTTTAAAAGCAAGTTATTAATGTATTTATTTGAGGATGTACTTAAGCATCGTAGTGGGAAATTTTTCACTCCTGGTCTAAATACATTTTCTAAAATCTTAAAGGCGTATGATGCTGGGAAAAACATCTTTAATTTTGATATAAGAACATCTAATATGTATCAGGCTAGTGGCTCAAGAACTGACATGTTTGTAGCTGAAAAATTGGGAGAAGAGTAGGATTCCTATGAAACCAGTCTATTTACAGGAACTGAAAAAATACAGTCCCCGTGATTTAAAGCAAGTAATGGAATTAGGGAATGAGGAATACAAGGTAATTATAGAAGAACTTCAGACAAAAAGGGTCCTTAAAGTTACTAAGGGTGGTGGTTATTCCGTACAGTTTGTTGGAATGTTCATTTGTTGCAAAAAGCTCGTTTTTTGTATACCAAAATATATTACTCATTCAGACCCGTCAAAAACAATGCATCAACTCCTTACACTGTTTAGAGAGTACAGCAAACGAGAGAAGCTAGAACAAGAAGAGATGGAGAGCTTCGGTGATATGGAGTCACGATCCACTTTTAATCTTCTTTCAGTGGTCATGTATTTACTAGAAGATTATTTGGAGAACGAATTATATCAAAATGACAAAAGTGTCTATACATTGAATGGCGATAATGGTGAAATCGATTGGGATAAAACAATATATGATCAATACGCAATTTTAAACGATGGTAAACCAATTTATCTGGATTATTATGTAAACAGCGTTATCAATGACGAAAATGACTACTTCCGATTACTCCATATGCATGTGTTAACGGAGTGTACAGGGATACTTGAAGAAACAGGACTTGGAGAGTATCTAGGATTTCCACCAGTGAAGTTTGATGTTGATGATGGGGCTCTTGGTTCAAAAGAGATAATCTTGTCTAAGATTAAGAGTGAGTTGTCGGTACAATTTGTGAACCGAAAGCAGATGGTGTTGAAGGCGATAGCCTCATTTATATCTCATGATTTTATGTTGGATGAAAACAATAACATTGAGTTTTACGGTACAAGAAACTTCGAGGTTGTATGGGAAAAAATATGCAGCTTTGTCCTCGATAATCAGTATGAGAAAGTGAAGGGATTTATCGATAAGCCCGTTTGGAATCCACTAGTAGGTAAGGGGCATGCTGTTGACACGTTGAAACCTGATGTCATTAGCATTTTTAGTAAGTACAGTAAAAATTATTTTGTAATTTCTGATGCAAAGTACTATTGCATTCAACTAACAGAAACCGAATTGCAAAATAACCCTGGTGTTGGTGATGTTACGAAGCAGTACCTCTATCAACTTGCTTTTGCTAAGTTAATGGAGCAACAAAACGTTAATGTAGTCCACAATATACTCTTATTTCCAACTGAGAAAGAATCTATTGAATACATTGGAGATGTTACTATTGAATTTCTGAAGGTGCTGGGTTTAGAGAGTATTAAGCTTCTGAAGTTACCAGTTCATAAGGTGTTCCATATGTACATTAATTATGGAAAATTGGAGTTAGGTATGATTGGTATGTATTTAGATAGCAAGGCTCTCAATGTGAGGAATCTGTAAGGTAATTTAAAAGTTCTTATTTAATGCGTTATAGAAAAGAATAGATTATATCCCCATAGGTGGAAAGTGCTGAAGACCATTCATAGTATGGCACATTCTAATTCTAATGGGGATTTTTTGGTTTCTGAAGATTAAAGGTAGGATGATTTGGTATATTCGTAAATTCCAATTTTTTACTATTTATATATTTTTTGATTTCTTGGAGGTTATAAGATAAACTTTTCGTTAGGTACAAGGAGGCTCTTTTTAAATGGGAGAAAAGACTTTAAAATTAATAAACGAATTAAGTAAAGTCCTATATGAGGATAAAACATTACTATTACAAGGTGGAGTAGGTGTAGGAAAGACATATTTGGCAAAGAAAATTGCAGAAAATTTAAAAAGTCATCAATTCGTTGATTTTCCATCAAAGAGGCAAAGGAAGACACCACAACTTTCAGATGTATGTAGAGAAATAGTTTCAATCCACCCATCTTATAGTTACGGTGATTTTATATATGGTATTGTAGCAGAGGCTAGGTCTGACTATTTAACTTTTGAATATAAGGATAAAATCTTTATGGAATTGTTAAACTCTGCTCTTGAAAGCTGGAACAACAAAGAAAATAGGAAGTATGTCTTAATATTAGATGACATCAATCGCGGATTCATAACAGATATATTAGGTGAAGCGATTATGTTGATGGAGACGCACGGTACAAATAAATATTCCATTACATTAAAAAGTGGAAGGGCACTTGTAATTCCTCCTAATTTTTATGTGATAGCAACTTTAAATAATTTGATCGAGACCCCTTTTGCAATGGATTTTGCATTGCAAAGACGTTTCTATAAATACACAATAGAAAGTGATTTTGAGTATATCGTAGATTCAGAAAGTGAACATGATAAAGGAAGTCTAGCACCAGAAACATTATATAAAAAAGTAAAAAAAATAGTTTTAGATAATCTTAATTACAGTTATAAGGAGAACCTACTTGAGAGGAATAAATACATAGTTGGTCATGGTTTTTTCTATGGAGCTGATTATTTAAGTAAAATAAAGTGGCAAGTGTTACCACTTCTTAGACAGTATTGTAAGGATAACATTTTAGAAAATGAAGCAGAAATTTTTATAACTAATTTAGAAGATGAATTGAATATTAATTTTACTACAGATATAAGACATATTAACAACTATAGAATTCATGGAGCGAAAAATGGAGTTACAGCAATAGAGTTCTATGAAAATGGAACCTCCCATAAACCAATTGTAAATATAATAGGAAGAATTAAAGAACAAAATCTTTTATCTGATACTGATATTGAGCGATATATAATATTTAATGAAAATGTTCTATTTCGTGAAGAGACTTTGAATTTGATTACTTATTCAGCGACACTTTATGCATCAACACTATCAAAAGATAACCTATATCTTAAGGAAAGACCGCTTTACATGAAAAGGTCTAAAGAAGATAAGCTTTTAATTAATAATGTTCCCTTTTTTGTAGCTGGCGAAATGCAAGCAACCGAATTTACAAAGTGGGAGGACACCTTCCTTCAAGATGGTTTTGTTAATAAAAGGAATTCGAGTGCGCCTAATATAGTTTTATTTCTTATAATTAAAAATTATTATAAAACATTTCTAATGAAATGTACTAGTTATTTGCAAGATTATGCTGAAAAAGAAGAAGTTCAATTGTTGCAACAATTTGCAAAATTAGAGTTTGTAAATTTTGTGGAAAGTTATAAAAAAATTATTTATAAAATAGATAGTAATGATGAAAAGAAAAAAGCTAATAAAAAAGTTAGAAAACTTATATCAGAGCTAACATTACTTTGGACGAATTTAAACGATACTATAATAGATAAAGATGGTAATACCATAGTAGTAAAAGGAGTTTATAAAATGAACTGTGAAAACAAATACCAAGAGTATTTAGAAACAATGGAATCACTAAAAATTAATCAGATGATTTTGCAAGGACCGCCTGGAACGTCGAAAACATATTCTACTAGGGAATTTTTAAAATACGTTGGAGGTGGATTAGATAACAATTTTTTAAATGAACTTCAAATTAAAGACTATGATAGCGATCAATATTGTGATTTTATAAAGAATGATAGTGGAAAAACACCGTCTATCGCATGGGATATTGTTCAGTTTCACCCCTCCTATGGTTATGAGGATTTTATAAGAGGAATTGAGGTAACTACTACAAAAAAATCTAATATTAAGTATGATACAGTTAATAAAGTTCTCGGTAAAATTGCTGATTTAGCTTACAAAGCGAAGGAGAAACATGAAAATAAGGAAGTAACAAGTATAACAAAGTTTTTCCTAATTGTAGATGAAATTAATCGGGCTAATTTAGCTACTGTATTTGGAGAATTAATATATGGATTAGAGTACAGAGGAGAAGGGGTAGCTACTCCGTATACCGTTGATAATTCTAATAAACTGTTATTACCAGATAATCTTTACATTATAGGTACAATGAATACGGCAGATAAATCAATTGGTGGTATTGACTATGCTATTAGAAGAAGATTTTTATTCTTTTCCTTGTTACCAGATAAAGATGTCATCTTAAATAATGATATAGATAAGAGTCAAGAAGGTACAGAGGATAGTGAAGAACTATTAAACCAAAGAGAGTTAAATATGAAAGCATATAACTTGTTTTTTAATATAAGTCGTTTGTTTGATGAGTATTTAAATCCTGAATATTATAAGGGAGATGTACAGATAGGTCATACATATTTTCTAGTAAATGAGGATGACCAATTATTTAAAAGGTTTAAGTACCAAATTATACCTATTTTAAGAGAGTATGTTAAAGATGGAATGTTTCAAATTAATGTTAGTAATTCTGAAAAATCAGGCTGGGAAGGTTTTTTAAATTGCATCACAGGTAGTATTAATATCAATGATGAAGAAAAAATTGTGGTTAGTATATTTGTAGAATTAACAAAAGCTGATTTGAAAGAAAAAACAAAAGAAATAAAAGAAGCTTAGAAAAAAATATAAAGTTTATAAATTATATTTAATTATTGTGTAATGAAAGGAAATCGAAATGGCGACTAAAGGTAGTAATTTTGTCAGTGTTAAGGATAATTGCTCTATCAAAGAAGATATATTAAAAAAAGGCATTGAGCTGGATAGAATATATATCCCAACTAGAGGTGATGTAACTAATCTTGGAATACATAAATACAATGATAAGTTATATTCTTCTAATTATGTAGGGGTTTGTCGCTTAAAAAATATAGATGGGGAGAATCTGAAAAAAAATGGTGTAGAACAAATTCTTAAAGTTCAACCAAGATTTAATTTATCAGTGATTGAAATGCTAAACTTTATTAGAACCGATGATGAATTTGATAGGTATTTAGCTCCCCAAACCGTAAGAAGAAATCAGGCAGATAAGGAAATAGAATCTCTTGAAATGAATGAGTTATTTTATTTTTACGAAAATGAATCTCCTATAAAAGTAGATGCTGATATTGCAAAGGAAAGTAGTATCCTTACCACAACGCTATTTTTATCTATGTTAAAAGAGCTATGCAGAAAGCCTTTAATGGGAAGAATGATAAAAAAAGAAGAAAACTTAGTTGGTAAAGTAAAAGGAAAGATATTATTTAATAAACATATACGTCAAAATTTAGTAAAAGGACGTAATGATAGGATATATTGTAAATATTTACATTATTCAGAGGATATTGTAGAAAATCAATTTTTAAAGGCTGCTTTATTAAAAGCTAAACGCTTTATTACACAGTATTTTAATGAAAACATAGAAAGTACAAATACTAATTACAATAAAACTATTGCATATTGTACAAAAGTATTAGGACATATTAGTTCAACAAAAATATCCGGTAGTGAATGCGATAATTTAAAGTTTAATGGCTGCTATGCGAACTACAAAAAGGTAATAAAACTGGCAAAAATGGTCTTAAATGAAGTTTCTATTGATACAAATGGAAAGGTTAGTATTACAAATTATATAATTCCGTACGCAGTTTCTATGGAAAAGCTTTTTGAAATGTATGTACGTGCATATTTGAAAAAAAACGGATTTGCTTCATATAAAACGAAAGATTCAGAGCCACTGCAACTGTTTAAATATGATGATAAAAAAAGTATTTTTGAAGGAACGGAAAAAGGGATGGCAGATTATATTGGAGGGCCAATTAAGCCTGATATTGTTGTTAAAAATATTAAAACTGATGAAGTTATAGTCTTTGATGTTAAATATAAAGATTTTAAGAACAAAAGGTATGCCAGAGAAGATAGATTGCAATTATTAGCATATGCCCTAATGTATAATTGCTCTCATATTGGATTGATTTTTCCAAAACAAAATGATAAAGAATATCTAGTACCTCAAAGAGTGCAATCATTAGAAAAAAGAGAGATTATGTATCATGAATTATTTGTTGATATAGAGCTGGATGATAATATAGAAGGTGTTGAGGAACTTTCTTACGAGAAAGAAACAAGTTTTGCGAAGTATATTGAAAATCTCTTTATGGATCCAAAGGAAATTTAAATCTATTAGATATTCATTCTCTTTGTGATTTATCCCGTATTCTCATTCAAGTGAAGTATGTCTTTGATGTAGACAAGCTCTCATTAGTAGAGCCTTCAATTCATCGCCCAATTTTCTTTGAAAATAGTGTCTACCAGGTTGTTATTACTCCAAAAGGTGATGAGGAGCTAACATTTTATCACGAACATCCATTACTGCGAAAAGCAATTAGTCCAGTGAAGGTTGGAAAGTCCTATATTCTTATGGGGAATTTGCATTTTCAAAATGACATTGGATTGTCCACTTTTGAAGTTCGTAATGAAAATGGTCCGTTACTCAGTGTAACGTTGGAAGTATTTCCGGCAAAGTTAGATTACAAACGCGACTATCAGAAGCTGATAGAGGAAGTCAACGATGAGATTTACAATCTCTCTTATCACTTTTTACGAAAGACGTACTTAGGCGCACGGATCAATGCTGCGGGTAAACCGTCACTTACGGAATTTTACCGATTGATTACAGTTCACTTTGATTCTTTTATTAAAGCAATTGAAAGGATTGAAAGACAGCCACACCACAAGCTTATAAAGAATCATGTGAAAGCGAGAGGTGACCAGCTTCAACAACTAGATTCAAAGGGACGAAATCATCTACGAAAAAATGCTCATGTATTCGTGGAGGTTAATAAGGGAGTTTCGATTCGTGGAAAACAGTTGATGCCAATTGAGGGCTTAAAAATGAAAAAGGAACTTATATACGACACGTTTGAAAACCGTTATGTAAAGTGGATGATTGTAAGGTTATATCATAAGTTAGAGGACTTATATACGAAGCTAACGGAAAAGCGTGGGTGGAAGGATACAGAGCATGACCCAGACCTAGTGAACAACGTTGTTCAAATGATAAAGCAGCTACGAGGTAAGGAGAAGAATCATTTTTGGAAAGTGATTGGAAAACTTGACCGCTCTGTTAGTAGCCTCGTGATGCAAATGGCTCCGGGGTATCGTGATGCTTTTCAAATCTACTTAACAGTTTCTAAAGGGTTAGCGTTACATGGTAATAGCTATCAAATGTCTGTAAAAGACGTTGCCACTTTATATGAATATTGGACATTCTTGAAGCTAGGACAGATACTGGGCAGAAAGTATGAGCAAGTCAGTCAGGATATTGTGAAGGTTAAGCGTGATGGACTCTTTGTAAACCTTTATAGTACACGTACTGCAAAGAGGGTCTTTCTACATCCAGTCACGAAGGAGAAAATTGTTTTAACTTATCAAAGCTCAGGTGGAAGTCTACCAACGACACCACAGAAGCCAGATACGATGCTGAGCATTGCAAAAAAGGGTAAAGATTATTCCTTTAATTATGTGTTTGATGCGAAGTACCGAGTCGATTTTGCTATTGAGGATAGTTATTACAGTACAAGGTACAAGAGCCCTGGTCCACTTGAGGAGGACATCAACACAATGCATCGCTACCGTGATTCATTGGTTGTGCAGCAGAAAGGTCCTTATGAACGAACGTCTTTTGGGGCATATGTGCTGTTTCCATTTGACGATATGGAAGGGTACCAGCAGCACCACTTCTACAAAAGTATTGATGAAGTGAATATTGGTGGTTTGCCCTTACTACCAAATGCTACTGAACTTGTAGAACGCTTTGTAGAAAATCCCATTGATAAGAGCCCAGAGCAAATTCATGAGGAAGGGATTTTACCTAGAGGTACTTTAGCTGAATGGCAATCAACGTTAGAGGAAAAAGTGCTAATTGGTGTCGTTTCAAATGAAGAGCAATGGCGTCAGTGCATGCGTAATGGTACGTATGTGTTAGCAGCCGATAGACTTAAAGCAGGGTGGCTTGATGCGGCGTATGTCGCCTTGTATGTAAGCCAAGAAGCAGGAATGGAAAATGGAATATCGTATTATGGAAAAATAAAAGATACGACAGTGCTAGACAGCGAATTTCATTTTACAGTAGAAGCCTGGACGAATCTAAAAGAAGTGATAAAACCCGTTCGTTATGGAATTGCTAAATACGCCATGACTACTTTACGTACACTTAAAGAAGCGAAAGAAATCCCTGAGTTGTTCATGAAGTCTGAAAGTGAAGTTGTGATTTGGAGAATGTTGCGGCGAGTGTCAGATCGGATAAAGGTAGAACTAGATTCGGAGTATTTGGATCGTGCAACTGGAGTTCAGACTTTTAGAATTAAGGATATGGAGATACGCTTCTTACAAGAAGAGGAGAGAGTTGAGATAATAGGAACGAACGGAATAGCAACGTTTGAGTTAGAGGAGTTGTTTAAGCAGCCGACTCGGGTGTTTAAGAGGATATGTGAGGGGATTGGGTAGGTTAATATGGAGAAAGGTCATTTTCTTTTAGGGTAGGAAATGGCTTTTTTCTCAATCTATTTTCAGCACTAAATTAATGCTAGTCGCAAGCGAATACTGATAAACCTGTTACAATAAAAGTAATGAAAATTATTTAATGAGGAGAGCGTATTAATGGTTAGAATGTCAGATCTTTCAGAAGAAGAGCTGCTAGAAAAGGAAGATGATTGGTGGGAAAGAGAGGATGAAACGAACCTCAATTGGGTTATAGAAGGAGAAAATATATTTAAAAATCTTTCAAGGCTCAATCCAAGAGAAATCCGTTATAAAGAAACTCTGGCTTATTTATTACTTATGCAAGGAGAAGACCTAAAGCTTCGTCAGCATTCGTAACAGAAAGCGATCGTGAGATTTAATCAAGTGGTAAAAATTGACCCCGAAAATGCAAGGGCGTATTACCGTTTAGGGTTTCTGTATTTTTATCAGGAAGAATGGGCTAAATCAGTCGATTCTTTTCAGCATTCTCTCCATTGTTACCCTAGACAATACCGTAATCGACTCGAGAAGGAGCAGCAGGTCAAAGCTCATTACTACATATTAAAAGCGACACAAATTATCTTAAAGGAGTATCTTGAAAAAGTCGAACGAATTCCAACTACAGACTTGAAGTTATTTGGGGAAATTCAGCATTTAGTTAAAGAGCTGAAAGCAAACGAACAACTAGAGGAAAAGCCGTATCAGATGATTGTCAATGGTACTGAATTCAGTGAAATTAGTGAGCATGAATATGAGGTGCTTTTTGACCCCTTTGAAAATAAAAATTGTTTCATATTAAATCAACGTAGTATGAATGATGTGACCCTGTCCTTAAACGGTCAGGAAGTATCCATTCCAGCGACACAAGTACCTTTACTTGAGTATTTAATGCGTCATCCTGAAGGTATTCGTCATGATGAAATCATAGATAGAAGATATAGAGAATCGAGAAATCCTCATGCTACATTAAGGCGTAGTATCTCAAGGATAAGAGGCCGGTTGGAACCATTGAACCCTTTGCAAGGTTTAATTATAACGATAGATGGTGGTTACCGTTGGAACTCAATATATGAGTACCGTATGTTTAAACATACTAGAGATGTAAGTACTGATTTGCTTCTGGATTAATCCAGGGGCTTTTTTTGTTGTGACAGGGGTGTCACACCTGATTCAGTATACTCATGGTAAGAAATAGAGAGGAGAATGACGGGATGAAAAACAGAAACCGCGTATTCGTATACGGAACCTTACGGCAACAGGAAGCAAATCACCGATTACTAAAAGAAGCGAGGTGTATAAGTCGGCAATGTTGGACTAATGGAATTCTGTATGATACAGGCAACGGGTATGCGGCAATGCTTCCAAGTCCTAGTCAAAAAGTTTATGGTGAACTGTATGAAGTCACGGACCACTTTTCAAAAGCGCGCTATGAGTGGTTTTCTCATAGCAAGCGTGCAACGTGCGAGCCATTACCACTTCTCGAATCGTCTAGATTGGACTTTTTCAGTGGCCTCTCTTAGATGATAGGATAGTTTTGGTTTTAAAGGACGAAAAACAAGTTGAATTAAATTCAAGATATTTTAGAGTTGATGATTTTGAGAAACTTAAAAAAGAATTAAGAAAGCACATTAACATCGATTAAAATAACACTTAACGCAAGCGTTTGTTTTAAAGGGGGCATTTGATGAGTAATGATATTAAAGAAACTCCTGAACAAAAAAGAGAGAGGTTAAGACAGGAGGAATTAAAAAGGAATCCTACTGGAAATATGAACGATGCTTATAATAGAGCAAACAGCGGAAACCTTGCTGATTTAGTAGGCAGTTTAGGTTGGAAAGGTACAGGAATTCTTATTCTTGTAATCATAATTGGGTTTGTAATTGTCTATCTTTTTTTCAAGTAAAGGACCCTTGTAGAGGAACTGTTTTTATGGCAGTTCCTACGCCCCGTTGAACTACTTGAAAAGTCTGAAGAAGAGGCATTATTAGAAGTGTGTTGAATTAGGTAATATATGGAGATGTTTCAATTCAATATTTTTTGGGGGGAGAGTAAATTTGAAGAAAATCATTACTTTATTATTTACAATAATGCTTTTAATAGCTTGTTCTGAAACTACGACCAATGATTATAAATTTAGTGGAGAAAGTGAACATTGGGAAGCTGAATACTCCTATAAAGGAACAGAAAAATGGGGAGAAAAGGACGGAAAACAAACTTATTCGAACGAAGATAGCTATGAGTTCGTATTAAAATATAAAGGTTCTTTAGAAGAGTTATCTTCATTACAAAAACTTGAATACTCTTATGAAACTATTAGTAGTAGTGGGAAAAGCACTGAAGAGTTCACGGAACCCCCATCAACAGTAATATTCTCGTCTTCAGGTGGTTCAAAAGGTGGAGCAAAAGTAGATGAAGATGAAGTTATAAAAGTAAATGTAAAATGGGATGACCTTGAAGAGTCATTTGAACTGCATAATGATAGTAAGTAATTTGGGAGGCGATAGCGGAACAGAGCTGTCGCTTTTGTAGAATTCAGCTAAATAAAAGGGGGATAAGAAAAGTATGCATATACCATGGATAGCCATTATAGGACCTATTGCATTGATTTGGGTGGCATCGTATATCGTCTATAAGCTTATTAAAGAACATATAGATGAGCGTTTTGAGGAACTGAAAGAATGGTTGAAAGAAAATCAATAGACAAAAATTGAAAAACTACGAGATTATTGAATTAACGGAGTGCAAGAGTTGAACAACGGAAAAAGGTTGTTTCAGCTCTTTTTTTTCTTAATGAAAAGAGCTGAAGAGGAAATTACCAACTATTATCCAATAGTAAATGGAAAAGTGCTATGATTGAAAGACAGTTTTTGAGGAGGGCAGACAATGAGTAAGGATACGATTTTATTTTTATTTATACTTTTAACACTTTCTACTTCTGGAGCTTGTTCAAATAATACTGCTATTGTAGATGAAATTGAAAGAGTCACAAATGAGTCGTTTTCGGAAGATAATATCGTATTTAGAGAAAAGAATGATAGCTTAGTTATTCTAATTTATCAAACAAGTAAAACCTTTTATTTATTACAACATGACAACAAAGAGATAATCAGTCAAAAGGATTTTAGCTTCTCGTATATAGATAATAATGATTCTTTTGTATGGAATTATAATGTGCCAGCGCCAGAAGAGGCGCGCCCAAACATTCTTTGGGGTGCTGTAAAAAAAGGTGAAAAGGTACCAATTAAAATTAAGAATAATCATGATGTTGAATTAAAATTTATAGAAACTGATCAGTACATTCTCTTTTATTATATTTCTGATATTGAACTTAATAAACCAATACTTGAATTTGAAGAATTTAAACAGTTTGATGGTTAAATTTAATACAGATAGTGTGGTGGAAAAATGAAAAAGATTTTAGTAGTCATATTGGTGATTATTGTTATTATTACTTTATTTTCGTTAATTAATTGGATATTAATGACGCAGGGGTAATGAATACAGGATAATATAAGCTACTTTTTTACTCTTACAACGGAGTACGATTGCAGAACGGATCTATGGTTTCGTGTACTGCTGAGTTAGGATTTAAGGTTCATAGTTCAAAAGGGAGATAATATATGGGGATGATTCAGAAAAAAACATTGATATCTTATATTATAATAACGGCTTTACTAATTGGAATAACAACGTATTACCTTCTTTTCTTTACTCCTAAAAATTCTCTTGAATTATATCAAGCAATATCGTTTGCTGATGATTTTGAAGAAGGTCAAAATATAATGTTAGAAGGATATGAAGAAAACTTTAAGAAAGAAGATTTTGAATACATAAGCAGGTTAGATACTACTGCTAGTAGAGTAGGTCAGTTTACTCTTATTGAATTTAGCGAAAAGACCTATATGGTTATGACTACACCAGGTACTGGAAGGTTACAAGTTTTAGCAGTAGAAGAATTACCAAAAGAGATAAGGGATTATTTTCTTGAAGAAACACCATAAATGCTCACTTCCTTTCCAAAACGAACGGGAATGAGCAGTAAAGATTAGATTGGTAATTTCAAAGGGAGGATTGTAGATTTGAATTTAATATTACCTTTATTATATCTCGCATTCCTTTACATAGTTGTTTTATACATATTAAAATTTTTAAGGGCAAAATTGTCAATAAAGAAGGAGGAATACTCAAAGTCTTTTATTGAGTATGTGGTAGAGTCAGTTATACTATTCTTATTCGTGTACTCCTCTAATATAGGAGATAGAGGTGAATCTATTTTTACCTGGAGAACGTTGCTGTTCACTCTATTGTTAGGGAGTTTTTCTACTTTCATGGATTGGAAGCGCCATAAAAATCCAAAGGAATATATCATTACTTTCCTATTTTTCTTAATGTTCTTTTTCATAATATCATTACACATATTGTTTCAATTCCCAAAATTTTTTTTCAACTAGAGATGAAAAAAACAAGTTAGAAATACATTTAGAGGAGGGGCTTTATGACAAAAAGATATATTAGAGTCTTTTCTTATATTTTATTCTTAATGATAATTATATATTTTTCAATACAGTCACTAATTCACTCAGCAATGAAACCATCATTTCTTAACTTACAATTGATTTTAACGATAATTGTTATGTTTGTTTTGACTTGGATTGTTGGTAAATCTCTAAGAGAGTATATAAGAAAGACTGCTGATGGAAATAAGAAAATTGAGTCTAACTTAAAAGTATCGTTTGTTCTTGGAAGTTTGATTGCTACTTTATGTTTATATGGCTTATTTATAGTAAATCAATTTCGCTAAGGAGAATAGAGGAAGCGAATAAAGAATATCGTCTTCCCTTTGTTTTAAAGGGTGTGGGAGGAAAATTTATGTATGGCATAGAGTCTACTTTCTTGCTGAGTATACTATTGTTTTTAGCTATTTTATTATTAATTGTTTCGTTTAATAAAATTATGAGAAAGTGGCTAAAAGTTGAGAAGGAGAAATTGTTTTCATATAACCATGTTAATGAAAAACATAAAAAAATTGACTGGACAATTAGAATTGTTGCACTAGTCTTTTTCTTGTTAGGATATGTTGTAAACACCATTAGAGAATCTATACATGAGTTATTTCAACCGTGGTTTTTACTACTTATTATTATTGTTTCTGAAGCGGTTAAGGCAGTTATGGAGCGAAAGTATGCAGAAAATCCTAATGCTTATAAATTAACAATTAGTCAGATAATATTTGTCCTTGTATTGCTCTTTACATTATACAAGACTGATTTTTTTGGCTTAGTATAAGTAACGGAAGAGTTAGTGAAGACAAAAAGGGGAGGGGAGAGTAGTGTGCGGGTATTACTAGAGCTACTAAGGATTATTTTTATTTTTGCTATTCTTGCAACACTATTAGGTGGAATACCTCATGCTATTTATTCGAATATCGGTATCGATACTGACAAATATGGATGGACAGCTATGCTCGGTGTTTTTATCTTAATCTTTGTTTTATATAGAAATAAACTTCAATTCAGTGGATGGTACGCAGGGAAAGGTAGAGAAATGCTACCTAAAGGCGTGTCAAAAGCTTTAATAATAAGTGCTATCATTTTATTATTATCTCCTCCAATTCTTCATTTCCTGTTAAGTTAACGGATAAGCTTTAACGAAAGATTAGAAGCTATCATAACGGTAGCTTCTTTGGCTTATTATCGGGCAGGAATACTTTATTAAACTATAGGGATTTTTTATAGTAATACAGAATGCGGACTTCATAGAGGAGGAGTTATGTCTAAGGTGGTTAATATTGTTAAAGATATGTTCTTAGATTTATTTTCAATGGGGAAATGATACTATGTCAAGAAAATGGACACATCGAATAGGGACTTTTGCTTTTTCCCTACCGCGCTTACGCTTGGTGACCTCACTATCAAGTTAAGGGTTCACCCTCAACTTGATAGTGAGGATTTTCTTATTGACACATAATTCTTATAGTAGAGTTTTTCAAACACGATTGGAGACTGATAATTGTTTGATGAATGAATGCGTTTGTAGTTGTAAAAGCTGACAATATACTCGAATATATCTTTCTTAGCTTCATCTCTCGTTTGATAGTTTCTATGAAAAATTAACTCTTTTTTAATCACGCCATGAAAAGACTCGATACAAGCGTTGTCATAACAATTTCCTTTGCGACTCATGCTGGTAAACATACCATTTGACCGTAGTAAACTTTGGTAAGCATTTGAAGCATATTGGCTCCCACGGTCTGAATGATGAATGAGCCCTGGCGTTGGTTTTTGGGCAACAACCGCACGTTCAAGGGCTGTGATGACTAATTCTTTTGTCATTCGTTCACTCATATGCCAACCTAAAATTCGTCTTGAATACAAATCCATAATCGATGCGAGATACAGCCAGCCTTGCTTTGTCCAAATGTAGGTAATATCAGCTACCCAAACTTGGCTAGGATGGTCCACCTGAAACTTTTGGTTTAATAGGTTCGGATAGACAGGTAAGTTGTGTTTAGAATTTGTCGTCGCCTTGTACTTCTTTACAGTTTTAGTGGTATGTCAACACTAAACTGGACAAATAATTAAAGGTGTACTGACTTGAATTCGATAGGTGTAACATAATCTAGTGAACCATGGATACGAACATGGTTATACCAATGAACATAATCAAAAAGTTCAAGGTCAAGTTCGGGTTGGTTAGAGAATACTCTACCATTCACAAACTCAGTTTTAATAACTTTAAAGGTTGCCTCCGCTACAGCGTTGTCATAGGGGGTTCCTTTGTTGCTTAAAGAACGTTCAATTCCAAAGGTTTTTAGTGCTTCATCAATAAGTTTGTTCTTAAATTCACTGCCCCGATCCGTGTGAAATAATTCAAGACGATGAAGGTTGTATGGAACTTTTGCGAAGGCACGCTGAACTAAGGCTGCGTCTTTTTGAGGACCAGCACTATATCCAATAATTTCACGGTTATATAAATCTACTAAAATACAGATGTAATGCCACTTTTGCTGAACTCGAACGTAAGTCAAGTCACTCACTACGACTTTGAGTTCTTTTTCTTGGTTAAATTCTCGATTTAAGGCATTGCCGATAGGAGATTCATTACACTTTGTTTTCGATGGTTTAAACTGAGCCACTGTGTATTTGGATACCAGTCCTTGTTCCTTCATAATCCGACTAATACGCCGACGAGAGACTTGCAACCCTTGCTTTTCTAGTTCTTTCTTTAATTTACGTTGTCCATAAATTTGGCGGCTTCTATTGAAAAGGTCAACGATGAGCTTCGTTACCTCTTCGTCAGGGTTCTCTCGTTTCTTTGCTTCATAATAATACGTACTTCGAGGAAGTTGTAGGACGTTACACATTGCTGATACCGAGTATTTGTGAAGGTTATTACGGATCACATCTACTTTCGTCCCATGATCAGCGCGGCTTGCTTTAAAATGTCATTTTCCATAGCGAGGCGTTGGTTTTCTTTTCGAAGTCGAAGTAGTTCTTCTTGTTCTGGCGTTCGATTGTCCTTTTCTTCAAAGGAACCACTTGCCTGGTTTTGTTGAACCCATTTGTCAAAGGAAGAAGCCGTCAATTCGTATTCTTTAATAATTTCCGAACGAGGTTTACCAGAAGCATATAATTGGACGATTTGTTCTTTGAATTCTTTCGTAAATGATCGGCGCTTACGTTTTGTCATAGTCTCGTCTCCTTCGAGTAATTTGACTCAAGTGTATAGCACCTTAACAAACCTGTCCAACTTAGTGTAGCCTATCCATAGAACGTATTCCATTATCTTTCATAATACGTGTTACCGTTTTTTGCGATACCTTAATCCCTTCACTGTTCAGCTGCATTGTAATTTTCGGACTGCCGTATATCTCTCGTGACTCTAAATGAACTCGTTTTACTTGACTCGTTAACTTTTCCTTTTTCACTTTTTGTTTACCTTTTGGACGATTGAGCCAAGCATAATAACCGCTTTTTGAGACACCTAATACTTCGCACATCTTCGCCACACGGAACTGGTGTTGGTGCTCTTTAATGAAGTCAAAAATTACTTCTGGTCTTTTGCGAAGATGCCCATAGCCTTTTTTAAGATGGCATTTTCCTCTTCTAAATCACGAAGTCTTTTCTGTAAATCCTTTGTCTCTTTATCTTCTGGCTTTAGGTTTCCGCTTCCAACAAAACTACTTTCGCTATCTTCCTTATATTTCTTAATCCAGTTGTGTAACGTCTGTTCTGCCACATCTAATTCTCTGGCAACTTCGGCTTTCTTTTTCCCTTCCTCAGTTACCATACGTACTGCACTTATCTTGAATTCTTTGTCGTAGCTTCTTCTTTTCATCTTGGACACTCCCGTTAAATTGTTAGGTTTAATTATACTGCATTTCCCCCAATTTAACGTGTCCATTAATTAGACTAGCATCAGAAAGGCTTTACATATGGTTTTGTAATGGTTGCATTATTTATAGGAATTTCTACTGCCTTCATCTATGGATTTTTTGTAATAAAGGATTTAATCTTGTGATTACTTAAAAAAACGGGAGCATTAGCAAAGTAGAAAAGTATGAAGGTTATATATAAGGGGTGACTTGAATGAAGAAAGCATTTTATATAGGACTTGGTTACTTCATTGGATCAATTATTGCAAGTTACCTTTTTTATAAAGAATTAAAATGGCAAGGTCTCGTCAGTGGTGTTGTTGGGTTAGTTATTGTCCTTATAATCTCGGCAACTGTGAAAAATAAGAATCAGTAGATATTATCTCTATAACGGCGAGCTTTAACACAACAATGAAGAGCGTTATGACGTAATTTTTCATAGAGTAACCCCATTTAACCAATATAAATTACCACACCCAATAAGAATTACAGGTATTGTTTCTTTTGCATTATTAGTTGTTGTTCACTTTTTAGGATTTAATTTAGTGTAGCAAAAAACGTAGCTAATAAAATAGTTACGTTTTTCGCTAACGGAGTGCAAGAGCGGAACAACAACGTAATATATTGATGGTGCTAGCAGGCTTAACTTTATTTATATCTGAAGGGACCATTAACGCAAACGAGATTTAAAGTTTACCATTACTTATTGTTGATGGTTTGCCATTAGTAATCCAACTACAACCACTTACTCAATATCTATACTCAAAAAAATTTAGGTGAATTTTTACTAACGGAGAGCGTTAGCACAACAGGGCTTACCCTTCTTCAACTATAGAAGCAGGATTGTGCAAGAATGAAACCTTTTATTCATTCCCCCGTAGATATAGTTATGGATTGAAAGGAAGTGTTTATATGAGGAACAAACCAATAAAAATTATATCTATTTTTTTAATTTTTTCATTATCTTTAAATGCTATATTTTTACTTTCTCAATGGATTTCTGGTTACTTATTAACCGTTACTAATGTTCCAGATATTGTTGATGCCTATGAACAAGCTGGTACATTGCCAAATGAGGTCACTTTCGGTACGGTTTATAATGTTACATGGTGGAGCAATCCTTTCTTTAGCTCTTCTCTCATTACTTCTATTCTTCTAACAATTTATATATATAGAATTAAAAGCAGGGTTAATGCCTAATAGAAAATATTACATTGGAACGTAATAAACTGAAACTAACGGAGGCGATGCTTTAACAAGGCATCGCTTGCCTTGTTCCGCTAATGAGCAGAAGAGTTTAACAAGCATTTTGTTATTTATGGTAAAATAAAACAAAAAAGGATGGTGCTACTTGCAAGTTAAAGAGTATGGTTTATCTATTGTTTTGAATGCTTTCTTAGCGTATTTATGGATACTATTTATCAATCACAGTGTTAATATTGTAAATTCAATGAACAACTCATTTATTGTGGGTGCAATAATGATAGGTGTAGGTACTGCACTATTTTTTGAAATTGTTCATAGAGTAACTCCTTTTAATAAATACAAATTATCCCACCCAATAAAAATTACAGGTGTAGCTTCATTTTTTTTAGTGGTAGCTGTTCACTTTTTAGGGTTTAATTTAGTGTAGCCCAAAAACGTAGCTGTGTTATTTAGCTACGTTTTTTTACTAACGGAGGCGATAGCGACAAAACTATTGTTGTGCTTGTTCAAGTATAAAGGAGCATTCCTGTTAGAAGGTTTTTCGGGGACTTGAACAAAAAAGAGCCCTCTTGGTATGATACGGGGTGTCAAATCTGGACGAATTGACCCCTAATTTAGTAACCAAGGAGGACTCCACAATGGATTTTAAACAAAATCAGAAAATAAATCAAGTCACTGAAGAAACCCTCGTTGTCGGAATCGACATCGCAAAGCGTACACATTTCTCCTGCTTTGTTGACGACCGTGGACGGATACTCCAGAAATCATTCTCTATTACACAGTCACATCAAGGGTTTGAGTCATTTTATGATCGAATTCTCAAAGCATTAAGAGAGCATGGAAAAACAGAAGTTCTAGTAGGAATTGAACCAACTGGCCATTATTGGTTAAACTTAGCCTACTTTCTTGAGGAACGAGGCATTCCGCTTGTCATGACCAATCCAATGCACGTTAAGCGTTCAAAGGAGTTAGATGACAATCTGCCTACAAAGCATGATCGTAAAGACGCGCTAGTGATTGCTCGACTATTAAAAGACGGACGTTTTAGTTATCCTCGTATTCTAAAAGATGTCGAAGCTGAACTTCGCGTCGGATCAACGTTTAGAAGTAAGTTGACGGAGGAACTGGGAGCCGTTAAAAACATGATGATTCGCTGGTTGGACCGCTATTTTCCTGAATTCACTCAAGTCTTTCCCTCTTTCGGAAAGATGGCTTTGGCCGTACTCGAATGTACGCCATTCCCAAGTGATCTCTACCAAAAACAACCTGATGAATTACTTGTGATGTATCGTCAAGTAGAGGGGATGAAATCTCCTCAGAAGCCCAAAGCTGTGCGTCTCATTGAAGTCGCAGCTCACTCGATTGGAGTAACAGAAGGACGTAAGATGGCCCGTTTTGAAATTGCCACACTCGTTCAACGTTATCACCAATTAGAACAAGAAATTGAAAGCATCACCCAAAGCTTAGTTGAGCTCGTCAAAACGTCTGTAGAATATGAATGGCTTTCAACAGTTAATGGACTCGGAGACACTACCATCGTTGATCTATTAGCTGAAATCGGCAGCTTTTCACATTATGAGGATCCACGCCAACTTATCAAACTCGCGGGACTCACATTGCGTGAAAATTCGTCTGGGCAGCACAAAGGTCAAAAACGTATCTCTAAACGAGGCAGAAGGAAGCTACGCGCCCTCCTGTTTCGAGTGATGATGCCAATGATCCGTCATAACGAAGCCTTTCGTAAACTACATGAATATTACACAAATCGCACAGTCAACCCGTTACGAAAGAAACAATCAATTGTGGTCCTTTGCGGAAAACTATTAAAAGTATTACATGGAATCAGTACGAAGCATAAAGCATTCGATGCACAAAGAATGATGAGGGATGTACCTAGT
Source organism: Bacillus sp. FJAT-45350 (assembly GCF_002335805.1). Taxonomy (NCBI): domain Bacteria; kingdom Bacillati; phylum Bacillota; class Bacilli; order Caryophanales; family Bacillaceae; genus Bacillus; species Bacillus sp. FJAT-45350. Next base: position 1,145,941 of record NZ_NISU01000001.1, read on the forward strand.
CTCGAAGAGGCTATGTAGTCTGCATCTCCTTGAATGAACTAGACAATTGGATGACACGGAGAAGCTGGCACTATTTTCACCATTCGACCTAGAGTCCCTAAAGGAGCTTCGCTAGCCTCTGCCTTATGACTAGACCGAACGAAGGAATGTAGGCACACAGATGTCCAGAGACATGGGAGGGTACGTCATCATAAGCTACGCAGAGATCCATGGTGCATCGTATATTTCTTCAACGCTACTTACATTAATATCCAGTAGTGACCGCGTAGCGCACCCATAGATTGGAATAGTTTCACATAATTTTAAATTACTGTTAGAGGCCGTGTCGAAAAATATTTTTTTGACACCTCACAAACGGGTCAAACAGTTGATATATCAATATTTATAGAGGGAGGAAATATTTTGATTTATAATGCTAAAAATCCACTCTTTCCCTTAGTCATATTGTTGGTTATTTCTGTATCCAGTACTTCGAGAACCAGCCCGTTAACTCCTTGGTGGATTGAAATATTAGGCTTTTTAATGATATTGCTAACTATATCATTGATTTTTATTAACTATAAAGTAAAAATTGATAACGATAAGTTGGAATATACGGTGAATTTGCATAAGCTACAAATTTTGAAAAAATGCCTTAAATCCAGTCAAATCTCAGAAATTAAATTTAAACGATTCGGTTGGGGAAAAAAGGGTGCTGTCGTTAAAGTAGTAGATAAGATGAATATTAGAGTTGTTGACTTTTATCCACCTGATATATATAACGAGCTTATTGAGTTTGCTAATAATAATAACTTGAAAATTCACAAGACAAAAGACTATAAACTATTAGAGCGATATTTTTAAAAGTTGAGAACTAAATTAGGAGAAGTAGTTGGGTTAATGTAGTAAAGGGCTGCGATAATAAAAAGAGGCTGTTACTGTTCTTATTCAAGTAATAAGTATAATTTAGGCATTGGTGGAGGTGCTATGTATCTCAGACTATATTTTTTTGACAGCTCTATATATCTTTATAATATTTTTATTTGTTAAGGATTATAAAAAACGCAATAATGATGAAAAAAAAGATATTTTAGTAGAAATCAAGAAACCAAAAGTGTTTTTATTGGTAATTGGTTCAGCTATTGCATATGGAGGGATAATTGTCAGTAGTTCATTGACGACTATTATTGGATTTATCCTCACTTTACTGAGTTTAGTCATCATGCTCTTTAATACAAAAAGTAGGAAAGAGTTTGTGAAGTTTTCAATTCTCTCTGCATTAGCAATCACATATATATTTTACTTTTACATTAATTGAATATCTGTATTATTTTATTGAAGTAACGTGTGAAAAGGGGGAGTTTTAAATTAATAAGTTTATATACTATTTCAGTTGGACAATCGGTATTGGATTTATAATTTATTTCGGGATTAAATATCAGGTATGGTTAGAAAAAGAAGCTAACAATACTTTTAACCTGTTTCCTGTTGTATTATATACAACAATATTTCCTGTTTTTATAGGAATCTTATTAAGGCTTCCAAAGTTAATCTTGGAAATTAAACACAAAATGATATGGACATTTGATTGGATAAAATTTAGCGCCATTGGAATTCCTTGTATTCTTATTATAGCAATTACAATATTAGTATTTTCACCTTTGGATGCTAACTTTATTAAAGTGCCACATATCATTTTGGTTGGTAGTCCAACAATTCAAATAATCGTGGGCATTGTGTTTGGATATACCTTATTGGATAGTTTAAAGAAGTAATGTTGTTCAAATAACATACTGTATATAAGGTGAATTAGCTTAAATCCATACTGAATGGAGTGAGAATATTTTGCAGTTTGATTTTTGGGGCACTATCTTAACTTTTGGGCTCTTTTTACTTATCTTTTCGCCATTACTATTATCAAAAAAAAAGAAAAACAGCACTGATTATATTAGTTGGGTAGGGCTACTAACCTGAGGAGAACTAAAAGAAAATGATGAGAACGGAGTGTTTTGAAGAGCAATTGGTAAGTAACTATATATTAAGTTAGAAAAATGCCTTTATTAAGAAAAAAATGAAGTTACATACAATAGTTATCCTTTTGATTTAATTTTCGATATAGCTTATATCACAATCGGTCTGTGACGTAAAAGACGGATACTGTGCAATAAGATGAAATTAATTCACAAGATAATATTGAATTAAAAAATCATTTCAAGGTCAACCTAAAATAAGAAAAATTTTAGGAGGGACACTACTATATGCCAGAAAAACCTGCACTTACGTCATCTGAACTAGGTACATTGTGGCTTACATATCAAGAGAAAACAATGATTTTACGGATGTTAGAGTATTTTATTGAGAAAGCTGATGATGAAAAAGCTAAAAATATTATGAATGATTTATATGGAGAAATTGACTTATATGTTGGCAAAATAACAGAAATATTTCAAAATGAAGGTGCAGTAATACCAGTTGGGTTTACAGCTGAAGATGTAAATAAAGGTGTACCAAAGTTATACGATAACGGTTTTGACATTATGTTCATCAGGTTAGTAAAAGAAATTAGCATGGCATTGCACTCATTGAATATAACGATGTCATATCGAGAAGATATTGTAATAATTTTTAAAGACCTTACTGCCATTACTCAAAAGTATTATAATCTTTGCACACAATATCTACTCGAAAAAGGGATGCTTGCTCGACCTCCTTATGTTTCAACGCCAAAATCAGTTGAGTTTGTGAAAGATACAACTTATTTAGGCGGACTCACTATAAATCCATTTAGTGAAAAACGACCATTAAATACGGTAGAAGTTGCTCATCTCCATCATGCAATTGAATCAAATCTCACTGGGATGCAAATGATTATAGGTTTTGCTCAATGTGCAAATGAGACAGAAGTAATAAATTTCTTTAATGAAGGCTCTGAACTTGCTAAAAGTATTATAAAAGAGTTGAGCGAAACCTTATTACAAAGTGATATACAAATCCCTGTGCAATCTGGTGGAAATCCTACTCGCTCAACGGTGGCTCCGTTTTCTGATAAACTTATGATGTATTGTACAAGTCTTTTTTGTAGTTTTTCAATGGGAAGCAACTCATTAGGAACTGCTTTTAGTTTACGAAATGATTTACCAGCAAAAATGATGATTTTTACGAAAGATATCTTTGAATATGCCCATAAGGGTGGGAAGATAATGATTAAAAATGGATGGATGGAAGAACCACCTCAGATGGAAGAACGAGAGCAAATAATTAAAAAGTAAAAGTATAGACACTTGTGATGTGCAATTTCCACAAGTGTTTTTTAATCTAATTAATAATTTCTTTATTTTAAAGCATTCTAATCAAATGAAGGGTGGAATGCTTCATGAAAGGAAAAAAATTTTTGGTCAGTATTTTTTGAGCTTAGTTATTATTGTAATAGTAGGGTCTTTACCCATAGTTCTTAGGAAACCACCAATAAAAGACTGGGTTTTAGTTTACTTATTTAATGCCGTGACGAACGGTATCATTGACAATATTATTACATCGTTCAATATAGTAAAGTATCCTGTTCGTTTATTCCCTAAATTATTTAAGGCAAGTATTACTTTTGATTTTTTTACATATCCACAATTCTCTATAATCAACTGACGTACAAAGATAAACCATTTGCTATCATTTATAAACTTTTTCTGTTTGCAGTTCCTATGTTACTAATTGAGTTATGGGCAGACAAAAAAACGTCTTTAATTAGATGGAATAAGGGTTGGTACTGGTACCATACTTTTTTTCAGTTTTATTATGAAGTCCCTTGTAACGAGAATATTAATAGGTGTAGTAAGGAAATTAGAGAAGCGTGAGCGGAAATACAGCTAGTAAATAAGAAACAACAATTAAACCATTTTAGGTTTTATTGTTGTTGTTTTTACTGATATATGCAAAGTTAGCAGTACACTAATAAAGTAATTAGGTTTACTTCAGTAAAATAAGGTATATTATATTTGTTGAATAGATTCTCTTTAAAGACAAGAAAAGTAGGTGAACAAAGTGGGGAAATATCAATTGGATGCCAAAGGTAAGGTAGCTGTGACAAAGTTTCATGAAAAACAGACGCCGGCGAAATTTGATAAAAAGCAGCAACTTGAAAAAATACGTGCGGAGTATTTGAAAAAGAAGCAATAACAAACAGATAAATAATATGAATGAAAAACATAGGAAGACTCTTCTCCCTATGTTTTTCTTATTCGAAATTCTTTTTTCAATTGATGATAGAGTTTATTATCCCATAAATTTCAGATTCGGTGACAAAAACTCGTCATCAGATAACCATTCCTTACTAAAAATTTAAGTAGCAGAATCATTAGATATGCGATTTTATACTAAATTTTTTTATCCTTATCATTAAAGTGTAATTATCATAAATTAAACACTCATCATAAGTTCCAATTTTTAGGGAACTATTAATAAGAGGTGGTGATTTTGTGGATAAGGAAAGTATAAACCTCACATCAGCCGAAATAGGAACATTGTGGGGTGAGTATGTTAATGGCACAGCCGTTCATATCGTAAATAAATACATGGTATCCATTATAGAGGATAAAAAAATAAAGTCGCTTTTTGAACAGGCGATAAAAATTTTCGATAAACAAAAGAAACAGATAACTACTTTTCTTGAAAAGGAAGAATTTCCAGTTCCAATTGGATTTACTGATTCAGACCTTAATAACGGGACAAAACGGTTATTTTCGGACATATATTGTTTACACTATTTGCACATCATGACCCTACATGGTTTATTAGGTCATATGACTTCGCTTAGTGCTTCTGTAAGAAAGGATTTGCGACATTTTTATGATTCTTGTGATGATGAAGGAAAGAAAATGTACCATCAAACGATTGAATTACTGTTAGAAAAAGGGCACTTCCAAAGAGACCCTTATTTTTATCCAGAAGCAAACCCTGAATTTATCCAAGGTCAACAGTTTTTAGATGGCATTTTTGGAGACCAACGCCCTTTAGCTGCAACTGAAATTATTGCTCTTTCATTTAATATGAAAAAGAAGGTAATGGAAAAAACTCTTTCCATTGGTTTTAGTCAAGTGGCACAATCAAAAGAGGTTAGAAAATTTTTAATGTCAGCACAACAAGCATCGGACCAGCAGATTCAATCATTAGGTAAAATATTGCATCAAGATAATTTACCAATACCAATGTCTTGGGAATCAGAGGTGACAACTTCTCAAGATTCTCCTTTTTCAGACAAGCTAATGTTGTATCACATTGGATTCTTATTACAAATTTCACAAGCTTATCATGGTACAGGATTAGCTTCAGCCATGCGAACAGACCTTGTAATGACTTATGAGAAAATCATATTGAAAAACCTTATGGTTACAAAAGAGTGGTTCAATTTGATGACTAAAAACAAATGGTTAGAGCAACCACCACTTGCTCCAAATAGAAAAAAAATTGCAAAAGACAAATAACTAACTAAGGCACTTCTTATTTATGGGAAGTGTTTTTAAATTGAATAATAATCCACCTCCTGTATTTTGCCACATTAGATACGAAGTAACTTTGGATAAATATTATTAAGTGAACATTATCCGTCTACTTGGTAATAAAAGAGTTAATCTTGACCGATTACTGAAGACTATTTTATTCAAAATCAATCAATTTTCTATCATTGAAATTGGATATATATGTTAGAGTGGAATTAAACGAGGCACTGTTCCTTCAATATAATTAACTCATTCCTCTTCATTTTAGCCTCAAAAAAATATAGGTGGGATGTCCATGAAGAACTACGGTTGGAAAGGAACGTTCGAAAAATTCATCCAGACAAGTCCAGATAACATTGTCAATAACCTTTGCTTACATATATACAATCAAACGCTTAGATAAAAAATAAAGCGCCTGATGTACCACTCATCCAAATGAAGGAATTCTTAAATGGTGTGTTTCAACCGCTGCCTTCTATTATCGAATCAGCCCGTGCGATTATGAGAGAAGAGGAACTCCCGCAAATTAAGACGCTTCAGAGTAGTAATTTTGATACGGTGGTACGTGAAGTGAAATCGATTGTAGAGTCCGCTAAAAGGGATCAAACACATTATTTCGTGTTATTCTCCGGTGTACCAGGGGCTGGGAAAACGTTTGTCGGATTGACACTCGCTCATGATATCGATAAAGCAGTCTATCTTTCTGGCAACGGTCCACTTGTTGATGTCCTTCAAGATAGTTTGCAGAATAAGACGTTCGTACAAGCTCTTTATGGATATAAAAATGATTATCTACGCTACGGAAAAGAATTCACCGATTATCGTTTAACGAATCGTAAATGATATTGATGATATTGTAAAAATTGTTCGTTTCCCAGATTGGCAAACTACAACAACTGGAAAGCAAGAAGTAAAAAATCATTGCGGAGCATTATATGGGTTTTTCAACTGTTTTGGATTTTCTCTTAATATCTGAGTAGGTAGTGCTGCTGAATCATTGGCTGAGTATAATCTGGAAGGTGATTGTTGCAAAAGTTCATATCGTGTAACATACATAAAGCAATCTCTTGGTTAATATTCGATAAAAAGTCATAATAAATTTCGTCAATCTTTGTCTTAATCATATGTTTCAATGGGCTCATCCCCATTCGTTAAGGAATAGTACATCTTGCTTAAACCTATTACGTAAATTGTAAAATATTGCATTTTTCAAATGGGTGTGTAGGTCAATTTAACTGAAACATTTTATATTAACACTCTGGATAAATTGTGGAAAATGATATGCATGCATGTTTAATTGCCAAATACCATTTGGCAAAGGATTCTTCGTAGAAAGCTGCGATGACACTTTATGGGAAAATGATAGTTAGTATATATTAATTTTGATAAAGCTATTACACTATAAAAGTAATATACATTTGTGATATTAGAGGAGGAGACTGTTTATGACCACATTAAAGAAATATGAAAGTGGTACAGTTATTTCTAAGGAAAGAGGAAAATTTGACGAATGGTGTATTTATATTAATGGTAGGGCCCCCTTTGATAAAGAGTATTTTCAAAAGTTATTTGACCTCGCGCAGAAACATAGGGTTGATAAAGTATATCAGGATTTTATGACGCTTTACAATTCAACAACAGATGAAATAGATAACACTATATTTGAACAGCTTATTCCTGATATATCGACTACCTATGGCACAGATGCAGGAGATGTAGAGGAGTTATTTGGTACATTTTATGCTGTGATGTTAGCTGAAGAGAATAGATTTTTTGGAAGAACTAGAACTAAATTAGGGAGAAGAGTAAAAGGGTTGGCTGCTTACCAAATCCTATTTGAAGGATTCTCAATTGAGAATGCTTGTAATTTCAGTAAGGGGAAGGACTGGGAAGATTTAGCTATACTATGCGATGAAAGAGACTTACAACGTTAATTCCGTTACAAAAACACCAGACTCGATATCCTAGTCTGGTGTTTTTTGCTTTAAACATACCGGCACATGGTGTACTACACTCGATTCTATGACTGAAGGACAACGTCAACACTTGATTGCCTGGTCAACGTCGATGAGAAAAGCGGGGAAGAGGACAGGAAAGCACGCTCCTAAGCACCTCCGCGATGCCCAGTATCATATGAATTTTTGTCGTGATGCGATTCCAGCATGGATACTCCCGTTATATCGTGTCTTTGATACGTTTGAAATGAAACCCAACCTATTTGATGTGGTGATTATCGATGAAGCAAGTCAATCTGGTCCGGAGGCAGTCATTTTAAAGTATCTAGCAAAAAAATTAATTGTTGTAGGTGACGACAAGCAGATTAGTCCTGAGTATGTAGGCTTAAATAGGGAAGGTGTAGACTTTTTACGTAAACAGTATTTATTTGATTTCAACATTTCAGACATGTTAGATGGTGATACATCATTCTTTGATTTAGCAAATGTGTTGATTGGCGGAAGAATTACATTAAGAGAGCATTTTCGCTGTATGCCAGAAATCATCGAGTTTTCAAATAAAATTAGTTACTCGAATACATCATTAATTCCGTTACGACAATATCCACCTAACAGACTTGAACCAATAAAGACACAACATATACTAAATGGTTATCGTGAAGGCTCAGGTCAGAAAGTATTAAATCGTCCAGAAGCAGAAGCGATTGTTGCACAAATCAAGAATTGTATAAACGATCCTATCTATGATGGAAAATCTATTGGGGTGATTAGCCTTCAAGGAGACGGTCAGGCGCAAGAAGTTCGACGCCAATTAATAAATGTAATTGGAACTGAAGAGATGGACCGAAGAAATTTAATTTGTGGTGATGCTTACGCTTTTCAAGGTGACGAAAGAGACGTGATCTTCTTGAGCTTAGTTGCAGCACCTGGTGAAACGGCAATGAGAGCACTTACGTCTGATAAAGATAGACGCCGGTTCAATGTTGCAGCTAGTCGAGCGAAAGACCAATTATGGTTATTCCATACGCCTACTGTTAATGATTTTAGAAATAAATCATGTTTACGCTTCGAATTAATCTCTTACTGTCAAAACCCAACAAAAGAAATCATGGATACTAATCGCGAAAAATACGAGAGTAAATTTGAAGAAGATGTCTATGATCAAATTGTTTCTAAGGGTTATAAAGTCGTTCCTCAACACGAAGTCGCTGGCTTTCGAATTGATTTTATTGTTGAAGGAAGTTCAGGAAGATTAGCAGTTGAATGTGACGGAGACCACTGGCATGGACCAGAGCGATATGAATACGAAGTGAATCGTCAAAGAATGTTAGAGAGAAGCGGTTGGAAGTTCTGGAGAGTTCGAGGTAGTGAATATTATAGTAATCCGGAAAAGGCGCTACTTTCACTTTGGAAGACGATAGACCTTTATGGAATTTCACCTATAGAAAACGACAATGACCAACAAGATGAAGAAGTAATTGAAGATATAACGTCTGATTCAACGAGTCATGCTACATTATTTGATGATAAGGAAGAAGAAATAGTTGAATCTACAGATGAGAACATCAATAAGAGAGAAGAAACTAAAACCGAGAAAACATCCAATCAAAGTAAAATGAAACAAATGTATAATCAAATGGAGTTATTTGATACTGGTGAACCTGAGCAACTCTCGTTATTTGAAGAACGTAGTGAAACTGCTATAAATCCAACGAAGGCTGGAAAGAAGTAGAAAATAGAAACAGTGATAAGACCCCAACGCTAGAATCTTATCTAAAGAGTCAAGGATTTGAAGTCATCGATAAGCGCTCTAAAGGTGGTGATTTATGGGTACTAGAAAAAGAAGGCCTAAAACCAATCGTACAGAACCTTAATCAACAAGGAATCACATTTACATACTCAGTTAATGGTGGTCGAGCGACAAAGAATAAGGCTGCTTGGTTTACAGCTTCTAAACGATAGCGTTTATACGTTTATGAACTATTACTCACACGGACTGTGTTATGCTAAAATATATGTAGAATAGGTAACAAAAAAGGAGGGGTAGGGTCATGGCTGTACGGAAAGAGGATTTATACCGTCTTATTGATAAATTGCCATCAAAAGACTTGCCTATGGTTCATCATTTACTAAGACGCTTAGCTGATGAAGATATGCAAATTAGTGATGATGATTCTGATATCTCTGACAAGGAGTTGGCTGAGTTAGAACAAATCAATCGTCAAGTTGATGATGGAGAAGTTATAGACTGGGAGGAGATCAAGCGTGACTTCCAACTATAACGTTCAATTTTCTAAAGAAGCACTTAAATATTTCTCCAAATTAGACCGTAAAAAACAAGAAAAGCTAGTAACTGTTATTGATGCTTTAAAGGAAAATCCTTTTCTAGTACCAAATGTAAAACCCTTCAAGGTCTAGCCTATGATATGTATAGAGTACGTGTGGGTGATTTACGATTAATTTATCGAGTGGAAAATGAAAGATTACTGATTATCGTCTTGAAAATAGGTCCCCGTGGTGACATTTATAAATAATATTAAAAAATTTAAATGGCATTATAGCTATAGACAAATGTGTTATTGTCATATTCTGAAGCAAAAGTCGGAAAAGCTCTCATCATTTTGGTGGGTGCTTTTCGGTTTGTCGATAGAATAACTAGTGAAGAATGGAATAATATTTACTCCCTTTCATATATTCAACTAAGAATGATAGGAGGGGGATATTGAAATGCAAAATGAAATATGTGTAAGTTGCGAAGATAAGCCAGTAGCAGGAGGAACTTCATTCTGTTCAGAACAATGTGAAGGAAACTATCATTCAAGTCGTGACTAAGGAGCATCCATTCGGGGTGCTTTTTTATTGTGCACTTTGACTTTTTGATTAATAGGATAAGATTCAGTCTAACCAGTTAAGCGCTTTTTATTAAGAATTAGCTTCAAAGCGATTTGAAACTAGTTCAGAGGCAATGAGCAGTGAAGCCATTGCTAGTAAATGAAAATACTAAAGAAAGGAGGCGTTTCGGTTGAGTAAAGTATTACAACTCGTCTTCAACACAATGGGAGGAAGTAAACGAACATTTAACATCGTCAACCCAGCAGAACCTGTTGATCCTGTAACAGTTAAAGCTGCGATGGATAAATTGTGGCTGAAGATATCTTCAATGAAGGTATCGTTAGTATCGATCGAGCTCGTTTAACAGAACGTAACGTTGATGTGATCGAGCTACCAATGGCTTAATAAAGACATAATGCAAGCGAGAGAGAAGGCATAATGTCTTCTCTTTTTTACTACCAGAAAATAGCTTAATCAACGAAGTGCAATGGCTTCGCGCACTACACGTCTAACAACAGAAAATCACTGTTGTTAGACTCAAAACAAGGTAGTGGCTACGCTCATTGCTTCAAGTAAAACCAAAATCATATTTTACTTTAAAAGGAGGGATACGCATGGACTGGATTACGATGGTGGCAGAAGTAAGCTTTCCAATTCTAGTAACGTTCTACTTGCTTAATAGAATTGAAAGCAAGCTAGAGCACCTTTCTCGTACAATTTCAGAACTTGCAAAGCAAGTGAATACGAGTAATGATCACAACCCAAAGCTCATTCATGGAAATAGAAGCTCAATTTGAGCTTCTATTTTTTATACATATAAATAAATTCACATTTTCCTCCCAAAACTGAACCTGTTAACAAAACATCTCAACCTCTTTTTTACATCTTAAATTATTCTGCATCCATAAATGGATATGCTATTTCAGTAGTTGGAGCAAAGTTTTCTTTGATTATACGAGGACTAGTCCAACGAATCATGTTAAATACAGAACCTGCTTTATCGTTTGTACCAGAACCACGAGAACCGCCAAATGGTTGTTGATTAATCACTGCGCCAGTAGGTTTATCATTGATATAGAAGTTTCCAGCTGCACCAGATAATCGGCGTTCTAAGTGCATAATTGCTTGACGATCTTGTGCGAAGATTGCGCCTGTTAATGCATACATAGACGCTGTATCTACTGCAGTCAATGTTTCTTCTAATTTATCATTTTCATAGACATAAATCGTTAATACTGGTCCGAAAATTTCTTCTGTCATTGTTTTGAAGTTTGGATTTGTTGTCACAATGATTGTCGGTTGAACAAAATATCCAACAGAATCATCATAAGAACCACCAGCAATAATTTCTGTTTCTTCAGAAGCTGCAGCATAGTCGATGTAGCTTGTGATTGAATCAAAAGCTGCTTTATCAATGACCGCACCCATGAAGTTTGTAAAATCTTGGATGTCGCCTACTTTTAGCTTAGCAGTTTCTTCCACTACACCAGCTTTTACTTCTTCCCACATGCTTGAAGGGATATAAGCGCGAGAGGCTGCTGAACATTTTTGACCTTGGTATTCAAACGCACCACGAACAAGACCGGCTACTACCTTGTCTGCTTGTGCAGTTTCGTGAGCAAATACAAAGTCTTTTCCACCAGTTTCCCCAACCAAACGAGGATATGATTTATAGTTTGTAATGTTTTCTCCTACTGCTTTCCAAATTGTTTGGAACGTACTTGTTGATCCAGTAAAGTGGAATCCAGACATTCTAGGGTCTGTTAATACTACTTCGGATACTTGTGAACCACGAGAAGGTACGAAATTGATTACGCCTTTTGGTAATCCTGCTTCTTCTAAAATACGCATAAAGTAGTAGTTTGATAATAAAGCAGTTGTTGCTGGTTTCCAAACGACTACGTTCCCCATTATTGCAGGAGCTGATGGTAAATTTCCACCAATTGCTGTGAAG